>DATGYF010000648.1:0-7537 GCA_035298145.1 Terriglobales bacterium
CTTGGGCTGGTTGCAGACGCGATATAACTTTGGACCCCCGCCGGTGCGGTTGCTGGTGCAGCTTGAAATCGAATATGCCGACGGCTCGCGCGATTCCGTCCTGAGCGATGAATCGTGGAAGGCGAAGCCCTCTCCCATTCTCGACTCGGAAATCTACAATGGCGAAAATTATGATGCCCGGCTGGAACCGGCTGGTTGGGACCAGGCTTCGTTCTCCGACTCGCGCTGGGGAGGGGTCACGATCGCGCCGCCGCCTCAGGCTCCGCTGGTCGCACAGGAGTTCCAGCCCATCCGGATCAACGAAATCCTCAAGCCCAAGAGCGTTACCAATCCCACGCCAGGAGTCTATATCTTCGATCTCGGCCAGAACATGGTTGGTTGGGTGCGGTTGCACGTTTCCGGCAAGGCTGGAACCAAAGTGCGCCTGCGCTTCGGAGAAGTTCTCAAGCCGAATGGCGAACTCTATACCGAAAACCTGCGGACGGCTGAAGCCACCGACACCTACATCCTGCGCGGGAAGGGAAGCGAATCGTTTGAACCCCACTTCACCTTCCACGGATTCCGTTACGTCGAACTTACAGGCTACCCGGGAACGCCCACGAAGGACGCGGTCGAAGGCGTAGTGTTCTACACCGCGGCGCCGTTCACCATTCAGTTCAGCACTGCAAACCCGATTGTGAATCAGTTGTGGAGCAACATCCTCTGGGGACAGCGTGGAAATTTTCTGAGCGTGCCCACCGATTGCCCGCAGCGCGACGAGCGTCTGGGCTGGATGGGGGACGCCGAAGTCTTTTGGCGGACGGCGTCCTTTAACGCCAACCTGGCGGCTTTTTCCCATAAATTCACCACCGATATCCGGGACGCGCAAAGTCCGGCGGGCGCTTTCGCCGACGTTTCCCCGCGCGTTGGCCCCACCGGGGAAAGCGTCGCCGGCTGGGCTGATGCCGGCGTGATTATTCCGTGGGCAGCTTACCTGCAGTTTCGCGATACCCGCATTCTCGAGGAGAACTGGGCTGCGATGGAAAAGTGGATGGAGCACATCGCAAATTCGAACCCGAATTATTTGTGGTTGAAAGAACGCGGCAACGATTATGGCGACTGGCTGGCCATCGGCAGCACCACCTCAAAAGACCTGATCGCCACGGCATATTGGGCGTACGATGCCTCGCTGATGATGCGCATGGCGCAAGCGCTTGACCGGCCCCAGGAAGAGCAGAAGTACAGGGAAATCTTCGAGAAGGTCCGCGCCGCGTTCAACCAGGAATACGTCAAGCCCGATGGCACGGTCGGAACCGGCAGCCAGACCAGTTACGTGCTGGCCCTCCACATGAACCTGCTCTCACAAAAGGACCGCGCCATCGCAGCCGACCGGCTGGTCGACGACATCAAGGCCCACGACTGGCACCTCACCACCGGCTTCCTGGGCACTCCATACCTGATGATCGAGCTCAGTAATAGCGGCCATAGCGATGTGGCTTACCGCTTGTTGCTGCAGAACACGTATCCCTCGTGGGGATACATGATCGAGCATGGTGCCACCACTATGTGGGAGCGCTGGAACGGCGATCAGATGATGGGCGATCCTTCGATGAATTCCTACAATCACTATGCCTACGGAGCGGTGGCCGAGTGGCTGTATCGTTACGCCGCAGGTATCGACGAATCGGCCGATGACCCGGGTTTCCATCGCATCCAGTTGCATCCGCAATTCGATGCCACGCTGGGAGAGGCCAAGGCGACTTACGATTCGTCATACGGACCCATCACCTCGAACTGGAAGGTTGACGGCAACACAATCAAGTGGGACGTGGTGATTCCGCCAAATACCACCGGCCTGCTTTATTTGCCGGGCGGCCTTTCAGCCAGGATTCTGGAAGGCGGCAAGGACATACGGCAGAGTGCGGGAGTATCGTTTGTTCTCAGAGACAGTCGCAACGCGATCTACGAAGCGGGTGCGGGATCTTATACATTCACGATTGAAGAGTAGGTTGGTGGCGAACTTATTTTCATCCGGAAGGTGGATATGGACAGACGATCTTTGTTGCAGGCACTCCCCACGATCGCGCTTCTCCCAGCCGCAGTCTGGGCGGCGGCGCAACCCGAGATGGCTGGACCGGAAGGTCCGGCATCTACCGTTTACGAACTTCGCATTTACCACGCCAACGAAGGCAAGCTCGACGACCTGCTGAAGCGCTTTCGGGAGCATACGACCAAAATCTTCGAGAAGCACGGCATGAAGAACATCGCGTACTGGACCCCGCTTGACGATCCGCTAAAGGGCAGAACCCTGATTTATATTCTGGCCCACCCCAGCCGGGAAGCCGCGGTCAGCAACTGGAAGTCGTTCAGCGACGATCCCGAATGGCAGAAAGTGCGCGATGCCTCCGAGGTGAACGGAAAGCTGGTTGAGAAGGTGGATTCCACTTTCATGATGCTGACCGATTTCTCCCCGGCACCGTAAGCGGCGCTGTGCCATCGAGTCAGCGTCCTTGCGGGCTTTAAATCCAATAGGTAAATATATTCATTTTGCTTGACAGCGCCCCTCCGCCCTCGTTAGAGTGGCGCGCAATCCGACCCAATCACAGGAGGCTGGAAATTTTCGCTCGCAGCATCTGGATGCCTTCATACCTCGCAGCCTCAGCGGCCTGGACTTGGTTCCCCCCTGGCAGATTCCCTCGAAAATTGCTTGCAGGAAGGACTCATTGACATGAATCGATACCGTCCAACATTGCTGCGCGCAGCTGCACTAGGATTCGTCCTCACGCTCATGACTGGCATGACGATCGCCCAGACTTCCAGCGACACGCTGGAGCAGGGCTTCCAGCAGCCGCCGGATTCGGCGAAGCCGCGAGTCTGGTGGCACTGGATGAATGGCAACATCAGCAAAGAGGGCATCAAGCTCGATCTGGAGTGGATGCATCGCGTGCGCCTGGGTGGATTTCAGAACTTCGATGCGGCCCTGGCCACGCCCCAGGTGGTGGACCATCGCCTGGCTTACATGACGCCGGAGTGGAAGGATGCATTCAAATATGCGACCACGCTGGCCGATCAACTGGGAATGGAAGAGGCGATCGCGGGTTCTCCGGGATGGAGCGAGACCGGTGGTCCCTGGGTCCCGGCGGCGCAGGGAATGAAAAAGTATGTATGGAGCGAGACTCTGGTCGAAGGGGGCAAACCATTTACGGGGACGCTGGCGCATCCGCCGTCCAACACGGGTGCTTTTCAGGATCTGGGCGTTCGCGATGCTCTGGCTGCGCCCCAGGGCGCCCCCGCGCTTCCGCAGTTCTACGCCGATGCGGCCGTGATCGCATACCGCCGGCCGTCTGATGATGTCTCGGTCGAATCGTTGCATGCAAAGGTGACGGCCAGCGCGGGAACTCCTGACCCGGGCATGCTCGATGATGGCGATTTGGAAAAGACGACAAGGCTTCCCATCCCCAAAGCCGGCGAGAGCAATTGGATCCAATACGAATTCGCGCAGCCCGCGACCATCCGTTCTCTTACCATTGTCACCAAGGGTGTGGACTTCATCACCGCCATGGTGGCGGGCATCAGCAATCCCGAGAAGTCGTTGGAATCGAGCGACGATGGTCAAAGCTTCCACCTGGTTGTGAAGGTGCCCGAGGGCGGCTCTCCCCAGCACACGCTTTCTTTTCCGCCGGTGACCGCGAAGTTTTTCCGGGTCACGTTCAAACGCACGCCCCCACCACCAGTGCCCGCGTGGGCGAGCGGCATCGATCCCGAATCCCTGGGGATAAAGATCGGCGCGCCTCCAACCGACTATGAGATTGGCGAGTTGACTCTGCATCCGGGAGCGCGCGTGAACCGCTTCGAAGAGAAAGCCGCGTTCACTCCTGTGCCTGATGTCTATCAGTTCGCAACTTCTCCCGTCCCGGCGGCGGAAGCCGTTGCAAAGTCCGATGTCATTGACTTGACTTCGAAGATGCGTTCCGACGGCTCGCTCGACTGGACGCCTCCAGCCGGCAATTGGGTAGTGCTCCGCTTTGGTTATTCACTGCTGGGAATCACCAACCATCCCGCGACCGCGGAAGCCACCGGCCTGGAAGTGGACAAGCTCAATTCCGGCTACGTGAAGAATTACATGGACGGCTACCTAGACAGCTACAAGCAGACGGTCGGTGCGGACTACATGGGCAAGCGCGGTATCCGCTATGTGATTACCGACAGCTGGGAGGCAGGTTCACAGAACTGGACCGACGACATGATGGCTCAGTTCAAAAAGCGGCGCGGCTATGATCCAGCGCCGTGGATGCCCGTCCTCACTGGGCGGGTGGTCGAAAGTGCAGAAGCCAGTGACCAGTTCCTGTGGGATTTCCGCAAGACCATTTCCGATCTGATCGCGGACGAGCACTACGGACAGGTGCAGGCCTCGCTGAAAGAGCGGGGCATCGGGCACTATTCGGAATCGCACGAAAGCGGACGAGCCTTCGTTGCCGATGGCATGGAAGTAAAAAAGCTGGCTGAAGTCCCGATGAGCGCGATGTGGACGCAAGTCCCAGGGGTGAACAAGGAACAATTCGGCTACAACGCTGATGATCGCGAGTCCGCGTCGGTGGCGCATATCTACGGCCAGAATCTTGCGGCGGCAGAGTCGCTGACCGCAGGGGCCGCGCCCTGGGCGTGGTCGCCGGCTACCCTGAAGCCGACTGCGGACCAGGAGCTTCTCAACGGAATCAATCGCTTCGTGATCCACGAATCCGCGCACCAGCCCTTGATCGATAAAGCACCGGGACTGACCCTCGGGCCCTTTGGACAATGGTTCAACCGCAACGAAACCTGGGCGGAGCAGGCCGGGACCTGGACAGACTATCTGGCGCGCAGCTCGTACCTTCTGCAGCAGGGACGCTTTGCCGCGGATGTAATTTATTTTTACGGCGAAGACTCGAACATTACCGCGATCTTCAACGATAAATCTCCCGATGTGCCCGCCGGATACGGCTTCGACTACATCAACGCTGACGGCCTGATCCACGAACTGAGCGCGGCGGATGGACGCATCGCGACGAAGAGCGGCATGAACTATCGTCTGCTGGCCCTGGACCCGTACAGCAAGCACATGTCCTTGCCCGTGCTGCGCGGCATTTACAAGTTGGTCGAGCAGGGAGCGGTCGTGGCCGGGGGCAAACCGACTGACACGCCGAGCCTGGCTGACGATGCCGCAGAATTCAAGAAGCTGAGCGATGAACTGTTCGGCAACGGGACCGGCGTGCATTCCGTGGGCAAAGGTAAGGTCTATGCAGGACAGAATGCTGAGGCAGCGCTCAAGGCATTGAGCGTGGCTCCGGACTTTGAACACACCCAGCCGCAGAGCGATACCCGAATCCTGTTTGTGCATCGCAAGCTGGCCGATGCCGACATCTACTTCCTCGACAACCGCAACGACCGCGACGAGACGGTGGATGCGAGCTTCCGCATGACTGGCAGGACGCCGGAACTATGGTACGCCGAGACCGGAAAATCGGGACCCAGTTCGTACCGCATCGCCGATGGCCGGACCACGGTTCCGCTGCATCTCGAGCCCTGGGGCACGGTGTTCGTCGTGTTTCGCAAACCTGCGAAGGCTGAATCTCTCAGCCTGCCCAAGCCGGTCGAAACCGAGCTGACCACCGTGGAAGGCCCGTGGAATGTCAGTTTCCAGCCCGGCCGCGGGGCGCCGGCGTCGGTCACGCTGGACAAGCTCATTTCGTGGAGCGACAGCCAGGATAAGGGAGTGAAATATTTCTCCGGGGCAGGCACTTACACCAAGACCATTCAGGCGTCAGCGGACTGGTTCAAGAATCGCGCGAGACTATGGATTGATCTGGGTGAGGTGAAAAATCTGGCGGAGGTGACGGTGAACGGGAAGTCCCTGGGAGTTCTCTGGCATGCGCCTTATCGGATGGATTTGACCAGCGCTCTGAAGCCGGGCGCGAACCAGGTGACCATCAAAGTGATCAATGCCTGGGTCAACCGCCTGATTGGCGATCAGCAACCGGATGCGACCACAAAATATACGTTCGCGGACGTAAAGCCCTACAAGGCGAATTCGCCGCTGCTTCCTTCAGGGCTCCTGGGACCGGTGAAGCTGGAGCGAGTCACCACGCAGTAAGAACGAGCGGAGCCGACGACGTTCCGGATGATCGATTCGGTGGAGCACTCTTCGCGACTCCGCTTCCCGGGTCGCGCTGTACTTTTTTCGATCCGACGGGTTTCAGTTGCATCCAACACAGTTCACGGAGGATTAATGATTCGCAAATTAGTCATTTGCTTTACTGCCTTTGCCTTCATCTCGCCGGCGCTTGCCCAGGTCGAGACCTGGAAGATCGATCCCAACCACTCGGCGGCGCAATTTGCTGTTCGTCATCTGGGCATTTCCACGGTCCGGGGCGAGTTCCGGAAAGTCACTGGCAGCGCGAATTATGATCCCTCCGATCCAGGCAAGACTTTGCTCGAAGCTACAATTGACGCGTCCACGGTCGATACGCGCGTCGAGATGCGGGACAAGGACCTGCGCAGCCCGAACTTTCTCGATGTCGAGAAATATCCCACTATCACTTTTAAATCCAAGCGGGCCGAATCAGCAGGCGCGGGCAAACTGAAGATCACAGGTGACCTGACGATTCATGGCGTGACCCGGGAAGTGGTGCTCGATGTCGATGGCCCCACCGCTCCCGTGAAAGACCCGAGGGGAAACTTTCACATGGGTGCGTCCGCGACCACGAAAATCAGCCGGAAGGATTTTGGGGTCAATGGGGCCCCCGCCATGGCGGGCGACGAAGTATCCATCACCATCGATACGGAACTGATCAAACAATAATGGAGGCCGGGCGTCCCCGCCCGGCGGGACGCCCGTCCTCCATCCTAACGTTTACGCGTAGGTGGTCACGGAAACCGCGTTGCGCTCTTTGCGTTCGGCCGTGATCCGCTCCAGGTATCCACTCTCCCGGAAAGCCTGCATGGGATCTTCCGGCAGGCCGTGACTGCGCCGCCATTCGCGCAGCACCGGCCGCACGTCGTACCAAAAGGCGCCGCGCAGAGTTTCTTCAGCCTCTACCAGCGAACAGCTCTGCTGCAGCGACGCCAGTCGCGCATGGTCCACGATGGCGGCCTTGGCATACAACTCCTGCGCAGTGCACACGGTCTGAATCATGGCTTCCATCTTGCCCTTGAGGTTGTGGCTCTGGTCCACCATGTAAGCCACGTCCGCGGCCGCGCCCGTTTCCCAGGCGTAGTGGTGAATCTCGTGGAAGATGCGGAAGATCTGGTAGGGATCGATGGAGCCCAGCGTGAGATCGTCGTCGGCATATCGGCGGTCGTTAAAATGGAAGCCGCCGATCATCCCATGATGCAGCAGCCAGGCCACGATCTGCTCGATGTTCTGTGCCTGATAGTGATGACCGGTATCCACCAGCACGTATGCCTGCGGACCCGCGGTGCGCGCCAGCAGAAAGGCCATACCCCAATCGGCAACGTCGGTGTGATAAAAGGCGGGCTCGAATGGCTTGTACTCGATCAGCAGGCGCTGCTTCGGACTCAG
>DATGYF010000649.1:0-13171 GCA_035298145.1 Terriglobales bacterium
GCCAATACTGACGTCGGACGCATCGTGGTCGTTGTTTTCCTCCAGGGCGGCCGCCCGACTTTCGGGCCGAAAGCGGCGGAAATTTCCGGACGTATGTATCGCAGCCTTTACGATCATTCGTTCTTTGAAATCCATCCCACGTCGCCCGCCGACACAGCGGACGTGAAGCCGGTCAGCAGCACGCAGCAGTAAGCTCTCAGCTATCAGCTTTCAGAAAGGCCTCTCGCAAGAGAGGCCTTTTTCTTTGCCGCGGATTGTGTGGGGACGGGTCTCCGACCCGTCCAGGCCGAGCGCAGCTCGGCTGTGTTTTCGTCGGCGTGGCCTTAGAGGTAACTGAGCCAGGCGTCGCTGCGGCGCTGCTTCAAGGCTGCAAACCAGCGGCAGAGAGGATAGAGCGCGATCACAATCGAGGCCCAGATCAGGTAAATAATTGGCAAAGAGAATCCCCAGCCCGGTGGCTGAGTGAAGGGGAATTTGTCGATGGTTGGCGACTCGAACATCCAGTGCGCCTGTCCGTAGCGCGCGTAACACATCACGACCGCGAGCACATGAATGAGCGGGAAGTGCAGCAGGTAATAAAACATCGGCACTTTGCCGAGGACCAGCGCGGGCCGCAAAAATCGAGGCGTCCCGCCATCCACCGCCCAGAGAAAGAGCAGCGCCGGACCCAGCGTCATCAGGAGAAACAACAGCGACGGCGGATACTTGTTGGTGTTCAGAAACGAGAGCACGGTGAAGGCAGCGGATTTCTGCGTGCTCCAGCGGACCGGATCGCCGTAAATATTGATGGCGCGAAGAACCACGAAGGCGGCGGTAACCGCGAGTCCGGCGCGCAACAAGAACGTCCTGCGACGGTCGGAAGCCCATGCATAGATTTGTCCCAGGCCGTATCCCACGGCGGTGACTCCAACCCAGGGAATCAGCGTGTAGGCGACGAAAACGGAGTGCCGCGGGGTGGCCACGATGAAATTGGGCGAGTGCAAAATTGTCCAGATCGGGTTGGAGGACTGGATGCGATCCAACAAATTGTGCCCGGCGATCAGGACCGCCCCGAAGGCAGTGACCACCGGCGTGGGCAGATGCACCAGCGCCGAAAGCACGATCATGGCCCATCCCAGGGCCCAGAGCACATCGAGCAGGGTCAGGTGATAATCGAAATTGAACTGCAACCCGAGGCAGCGGAACAGCACCACTTCCAGAAAAATCAGCCACAGCCCCCGCGTGAACAAATACTTTGACAACTCGCCAATGGATTTCTTGCGCAGCGAGAGATAGGCGCCGGTGCCGGTCAGCAGAAAGAAAACCGGCGCGCAAAAATGCGTCACCCAGCGCGTGAAGAATAGTGGAATCGTGGTCTGGGACAGGTTGGTGGGGCTGATGCTGGTCTGGCCAAAGAAATCGCGAGTGTGATCGAGCGCCATCAGGATCATGATGACGCCGCGGAGCACGTCAACCGATTCGAGACGGAAACGCTTCGGCGCGGCGGCATTGGTCACTGCGGCAGCATCGCGCACTGATTCTCCAATCTGCGAACCAGGTGTCATGTGCTGCCTCACCCCAGTCTTAGACGAAAGTGGCCGCAACAAGTTAGAGGGACCTCCCGGAGAGCACAGGCGGCTCGTAGCCCTTGGCCATCCGCCCGGCACCTCGATCTTGCCAAAAAAACGCTCTTCTGTCCCTTTGCATCAAAGGTGGGGACTGCGGACCACGCACATGGTCAATGAAAGGGCCAATTCGAAAGCAAACTCCAAGGGGGCTGGTGCAGGGGATTATTTTCGCGCTCTTGCCTCAAAGGCTTCTTACGTGGTGGGAACCAAGTGGGCATTTCTGCTTGCGATTTTCCTCATCGTGGTCTGGGCGGCCTTGGGTCCATTCTTTCACTACTCGGATACCTGGCAACTGGTGGTCAACACCGCCACAACAATCATCACCTTCCTCATGGTGTTTCTGATCCAAAACACTCAGAACCGGGATGCGCGCGCCATCCACCTGAAACTCGATGAAATCATTCGCTCCATCGCTCTCGCCCACAACGAGATGATCGATATCGAAAAACTTTCCGACGAAGAACTGGAGCAGATGGCGGACCGGTTCGAGAAGATTCGGAAAGAGTGTGAATCCCGAAGTAAAGCCCGACAAGAGGCAGAGTAGCCGGGTGCCCCAGGTCTCGCTGGTTTTGCGAGACCTGGGAGGGCCTACTCGGGATGTTCATCCACAGACAGGTCTTTCCCTGATTTTCTACTTTTGGGTGGGAGCCTCGTGGCGGCTCCCAGGTCTCGCAAAACCAGCGAGACCTGGGGCACCCGGCTGACGACTGACGACTACCTTCCCGCTTTTCTCTCGTCTTTTTCCACCACGCCGTCTTTGATGTAGATGACGCGGTGGGCGAATTCGGCGATGTCGTGTTCGTGGGTGACCAGGACGATGGTGTTGCCGTTGGCTTGCAGGCGGTCCATCAGGGCCATGATTTCGTTGCCGGTCTGGGAGTCGAGGTTGCCGGTGGGTTCGTCGGCCAGGATGATCGACGGGCGATTCACCAGGGCGCGGGCGATGGCGACTCTCTGGCGCTGGCCGCCGGAAAGTTCGTTGGGCTTATGCATCATTCTGGCTTCCATGCCGACTGACGCCAGCGCGTCTTTGGCGCGCTGCACGCGTTCTTCGCCGGGGACGCCGGCGTAGATCAGCGGCAGTTCGACGTTGTGCAGGGCGGTGGCGCGGGCCAGCAGATTGAAAGTCTGGAACACGAATCCGATTTCTTTGTTGCGAATGCGTGCCAGTTCATCGTCGTCCAGTTCGCTGACCAGCTGGCTGTTGAGCCAATAGTGGCCTTTGCTGGGCGAATCCAGGCAGCCGATGAGGTTCATCAGGGTTGACTTGCCGGAGCCGGAGGGTCCCATGATGGCGACGTATTCGTTGCGCTGGATGCGGATATTCACGCCGCGCAGCGCGTGCACCTGCTGCTCCGAGCCCATGTCGTAGGTCTTCCACAGGTCTTCGGTGCAGATCATGCACGATTCGGGTGGCGCCGACACGACGGGTTGCGCAATGTTGATCACTTCTGCGGTTGCCATTTTTCTCTCCTGGTCTCGGGACACCCTGCCGGCTCCGATCCGTTTCTGCTGGCTGCCTGTTGGACGAACAATCTCACCAGTCGTTAGTCGTCGGTCGTCAGTCGTCAGGAACTGCTCGTCTCGGGTTAGTTGACGACCGAAGACCGACGCCTGGCTCTAGCTCTCGTCTTCTTTCTTGGGCGCCGTGTTATCTACTTTTACGCTAGTTCCCGGCCGCAGCGTACGCAGCACTTTGTAACTTCCGGTAACGATTTCGTCACCCGGCTTCAACCCGCTCAGCACCTCGATATCGGTGGTGCCAGTGATGCCTGTCTGTACCGGCAGGAATTCGGCCTTGCGATCGCGAATCACGAATACGCCCTGGACCTCTTCCTTGTCGGTGCTAGTCGTGTTGGATGCGTCGCTTGAGGGCGCAGCGGCCTGGACGTTGCCCTTCTCTGCGCTGGCTTTCAAATCGGCGCGCGAGCGCACGGTCAGGGCCTGTATGGGAATGGATAACGCACCGCTGCGCGTGGCCGTAGTTATTTTGGCGGTGGCGGAAAGTCCGGGACGCAGATTTTCCGGCGGGTCCTGCAGCGTGACCACAACCTTGAAATCCTTGGCTTCCTGGCTGGCCGAAGTCTGCTGCGACGTGGAAACGCCGGTGGAGCGAACGATGGCGTTGTTGCCGATCTCGGTCACGACTGCTTTGAAAATCTTTTTGGGAATAGCGTCGATGCTGACTTCAGCCGGCTGACCCAGACGCACGTTGACGATGTCGGTTTCGTCCACTTTGACCTCGGCGGTGATGACCGACATATCGGCCAGGGTCATGAGGGTGCTGCCGGGAGAATTCTGAATGCCGATCACGACCGTCTCGCCTTCCCGTACTGGCAGGTTGGTGATCATGCCGTTGTAGGGTGCGGCGTAAGTGGTCTTTTTCAAAACGTCGGCAGCGTGCGTCAGATTGGCGCGGTTCAGCGAGATGTGGCGATCGGCAGAATCCTTCTGCGCCTTGGCCTGGGCGACCCGCGCCTGGGCCTGCGCCAGGCCGGCTTGCGCCGTTTGCCATGCGGCCTTCTGGCTGTCGTACTCCGACTTCGCAATCAACGCATCTTTGAACAGACCCTGGGCCCGGGTCCAATCGAGCTGGGCACGTTCGAGGTCGGATTGGGCGCGTTTCAGATCAGCCATGGAGGTATTCAGCGCGGCCTCGGCAGCCGCGGAATCGGTTACGGCCGCCTGAACAGAAGCCTCAGTGGCGTTCACGTCGGCGGAGGGCTGTACGTTCTCCAGTTGCGCCAGCAATTGGCCTTTCTTGACCCGGTCGCCTTCCTTGACGTAAAGCCGGGTGATTTTGCCGAAGGCATTGGCCCCGATGTTGACGTAAGTCTTCGGCCGTATCTCGCCGGATGCGCTCACAATCGAGGCCAGATCCTGGCGCGCCACTTTGCCAGTCTGTACGGTGACCACACCCTTGCGGCTTTGATGAACGGCAATTCCGGCAATCGCCAGTGTCGCGACGGCGACGCCGATGCCGATCAGTATTTTCTTTCCCCTGCTCATCTTCCCCTTGTTACGCCTTCAGCGGGCCGGTATTCGCGTCATCTGACGCGAATTTGACAGGCGCCCATTTGGATCAGTGCTGTCGTTTCCACCCGGATTCCATGGCGTAACTGGGTACACGCCATCAGATACGGTAATGCGGGCTCAAAAGTTCCTGCGGAACCTATTGTGGTGCGGGAGCTGAAGCACTCAGGCCGGCCAGACCAAGCGTTGATAACAAGTCGATTATAGCCGGAGCAGGGCAGAGAATCGAGGAAACTGTATTACCCACTTTGAAAGCAGCCGGAAAGCCCATTTTTACAATCTTTACAATTGGTTAGAGAGCTGCGGTGGGCCTTGCCTTGGGCCTGCTAAAGTCATAGAATGGCAAACCAAGAGTTATACGTGGTAAGGAGTGCCCTCATGTCCCGGGTTGGGTTTCTGAAACGCCACTTCGCGGCCTTCGTTTTACCCGCACTTATTCTGGCCCTGGTATCGTTTGCCTCCGCACAGGAGGAAAAGGCGGATACTGCAGATCCGTCTGCCGCGGCATCTTCTCAGGAAAAGGCGGCTCCGGAAGCCGACCCGCTCAAGCGTCCGCTTACCGAGAAGCAGAAGAAGCAGAATTCCAAGTCGCTGAAGATCGAATTAAGCAAGACCTACAAGAAGTGGCTTGATGAAGACGTGCGTTGGATCATCACCGACGAGGAGCAGAAAGCTTTCAAACTGCTCTCCAACGACGAAGAACGCGATCAGTTCATCGAGGCTTTCTGGCAACGCCGCGATCCCACGCCGGACACGATTGAGAACGAATTCAAGGAAGAACACTATCGGCGCATGGCCTACGCCAACGAGCATTTTGCTGCGGGCATTCCGGGCTGGAAAACGGACCGCGGAAGAATTTACGTGATGTATGGTCCGGCGGACGAAATTGAATCGCATCCTTCCGGCGGCACCTACGACCGCCCCATGGATGAAGGCGGCGGCACGACTTCAACCTTTCCCTTTGAAGACTGGCGCTATCGCTATCTCGAGGGCATCGGGCAGGAAGTGATCATCGAGTTCGTGGACACCTGCATGTGCGGCGACTACCACATGACCATGGACCGGTCGGAAAAGGACGCGCTGCTCTACACCCCGAACGCCGGATTGACGCTTTACGAGCAAATGGGCATGGCCAGCAAGGCGGACCGGTTTACCGGCGGCGGCCTGGAGCGGCTGGGCGCGGGTCCTTTTAACACCAATAATCAGGCCAAACAGTTCGACCGCCTGGAGCAGTTCTATAAGCTGCAGAAACCTCCCGCGGTGAAGTTCAAGGACCTGGAGGAAGTGGTCAGCCACAAGATCAGCGTGAACCTGATGCCGTTTGACGTGCGCACCGATTTCGTGCGCGTGACCGGCGACACGGTGCTGGTGCCGATTACGATCCAAGTGAAGAACCGCGACATCACCTTCGTGAATAAAGACGGCGTGCAGCGCGGCACAGTGAATATTTTTGGCCGGGTCACCACCCTGACCGGCAAGATCGTACAGACCTTCGAAGACACGGTGCAGGTGGATGTCCCCGCGGAGTTGCTGCCCAAGGTGACGGAGAATTCGTCGGTGTACTGGAAGGCGCTGCCGCTGCGTCCGAACCTGTACCGGATCGATGTTGCGGTGAAGGATGTAAACGGTGACCGCTCCGGATTGTGGAGCAGCCGCCTGCCTGTGCCCAGCTACGACGACGACCGTCTGGCGTCCTCTTCGCTGATTGTGGCGGACACCATGCAGCCGGTCTCGACCAAGGAAATCGGCACTGGAATGTTTGTCATCGGCAACACCAAGATCCGGCCGCGCGTAGCGTCGGCGAATGGCAAGCCGGTGTCTTTCAAGCGCAACCAGAAGGTGTATTTCTGGATGCAGGTTTACAATTTGGGCATGGATGACAAGACCCACAAGCCCTCGGCCACGGTGGAGTACAATGTCATCAACGCAGCCACCAACAAGGCTGTGATTCATACCGTGGAGTCCACGGACCAGATGGGGAATATCGGCGACCAAGTGACCCTGGAAAAACCTCTCTCGGCCGCCAGTCTCGATCCCGGGATCTATCGCATTCAAATCAAGGTGAACGACAATATCTCCAAGCAGACGGTGGACCCGTCGGCGACATTTGCCGTCGAGTAACCTGCAGAGCTTGGTCTCGCGCGAGGTGTTCGGACTGATGTTGGGCAGACTCGGGTTGAAGCTCGGGTTATTGGGTATTGCGCTGGCGCTTCCAGCGCTGGCTGCGGACCGCCCTGCCTCCATCTCCGGTTACGTGCGCAGTGCTTCTGGTATTCCCCAGATGGGCGCCATGGTGGAAGTGCTGGGTTCGGCGGCCCACAGCCTCAAGGTATTCACCGACGAGAATGGTTTCTACTCGGCCAGCGGCCTGTTACCCGGGGTGTACAGCGTAAAGGCCTATTCACCGTCGTTTCTTCCGGCGCTGCGTGAGAAAGTCGGGCTGCAACCCGGCAGCAGCGTGCTGGTCAACCTCAAACTCAGCGGGCTGTTTGAGGCCATTCAACTGCCGGCGATGCGTGGCCCGGCTGACGATGATGACTGGAAGTGGGTGTTGCGCTCGGCGTCCAACCGCCCCATTCTGCGGATGCTGGGAGACGGTACGCTGGCTCCCGTGGCCGCAGCGGAAGCCGGAAGTGAACTGGGCGGGGACAGGCCTGGTTTCGACAAACGTGATCTGAAGGGTTCGCTGTCGTTCGTGGCGGGTTCAGGTTCCGGCGGTTTCGGAAGTTCGTCCGACGTGAACACGGGCTTTTCGGTGGAGCGGTCGCTGTTCGCCTCCGGAACGGTGGCCTTGCAGGGCAATGTGGGCTACAACGGCGGTTCGCCCAACACCGTGCTGCGTGCCTCCTACAGCCACGCGCTGCCCAATGGTTCGAAGCCGGAGATGGCATTTACCATGCGCCGGCTGGCCGCGCCCGGAATCAATGGCCGCGACACCGCGCTGCAGGCGCTGGCGCTCTCCGCGTCCGACGAATTCACCCTCGGGGACATTCTCGAACTGCGCTTCGGCAGCGAACTGCAGACCATCCAGTTCCTGGGACGAGTGACCGCGTTTCGTCCCTTCGGCTCTGCCGACCTGCATCTCTCGCCCAACACCGTGCTGGAGTATCGTTACTCCACCTCGGAACCAGACGAACGCATGGACAAGGGTTTTGATTCGGCGCCGGCGGACTTGAGCGAGTCCAACCCACGAGTCAGCATGGCGGCTTTCTCGACCACGCTGGAGCGGGCGCATCATCACGAACTCTCCCTCTCCCGCCGCATGGGCAACACCAATCTGCAACTTGCGGTGTACTCCGATCGCATAACGGACCCGGCCCTGACCGGCGTGGG
The DNA here is from genome assembly GCA_035298145.1 of Terriglobales bacterium. Classification (GTDB taxonomy): domain Bacteria; phylum Acidobacteriota; class Terriglobia; order Terriglobales; family Acidobacteriaceae; genus JAIQFF01. Next base: position 7,974 of record DATGYF010000649.1, read on the forward strand.
CGACGCTTCGGCGGAAGCCGGGGAAGTGCTGCCCGATCTCTACTCGGAGACCTTTACCTACCGGGGCAAGGGACTTGATGCTCGCGGAATGCGAGTGGTCTTGCAGCGCAAGTTGGGCCCTGAACTGACCGCTACTCTGGATTATGGATACGGCGGGGTGCTCGATCTGAATAACACCGCTGTCGCCCTGCAGGACGCCCGCCGCGACACCTATGTGCGTGACCGGCATACGGCAGCGGCGAAGTTCAGCGGCGTGCTGCCCGGCGCCAAGACCCGCTGGATTGCCTCCTACCGCTGGATCAGCGGACAGGCCCTGACCCCGGTGGACATGTTTAATGAATCGGCGGGGCAGGCCGATCCTTACCTGAACATCTTCCTGCGCCAGCCGATTCCGGGAACCGGCTTCCTGCCCTGCCACATGGACGCGGTAGTGGATGTACGCAACCTTCTGGCCCAGGGATACGTTCCGGTCATGGGTCAAGACGGCCGCACCCTTTATCTGGTGCAATCGGCCCGCACCGTGCGCGGCGGCGTGGCGTTTACCTTCTAGACCTCGGGCGTCAGATTTCGGACTTCCGACCTTTCTCTCTTGGTTGTTCCCACCCTTGCCTTTCGGGCCAACTCTTGTTGGTTACACTCGCTTCGAAAGCCCTGGTCTTGACCTTCGGGCATATTCAGGAGTTGTATCCGCTTCATTCGTAAGACAAAGACGGCGGCGGCAGGGTATAATCGGCGGCAATTTCCGGCAGACAGCTTCAACAATTGTCGCATTGACGCGACCCGCGGTGGCGTGCAGGTTTAAGGAGCCTTTATATGCGTGTGAGGATGATTTTCGCTTTTGCGCTTCTGGTTTCGGCCTCATTGGTTGCCCAGACTTTTCGGGGGACCATCCTAGGAACCGTGACCGACGCTTCGGGTGCCGTGGTCTCGGGTGCCAACATCGCGGTGAAGAACGTAAACACCGGCCTGGAGCGCAGCACGCAGGCGAGCACTGATGGCAGTTACAGCGTGCCTGAGTTGCCCTTGGGTACTTACACGGTGACTATCTCGCAGACCGGGTTCCAGACCTCGGTGACGAATAACGTGGTGGTCGATGTGGCTACCGAGCGCCGGGTGGATGCTCAGTTGAAGGCGGGGCAGGTCACGGAAAGAGTCGAAGTATCGGGCGAAGAGTTGTCGCAGGTGAATACCACGTCCGCGGAATTGGGTGGCACCCTCACTTCGGAGACGATTGCGAACCTGCCGGTCAACGGACGCGACTACACCAAGCTGATTTACCTGAACCCTGGGGTTTCCGGTTCCCCGGACCAGATTTCCGATTCACCGGGATCGTTTGGAACGTTTTCCATGAACGGTTCGCGAGGCCGAGCCAACAACTTCCTGCTGGATGGCACCGACATGAACGATGGCTACCGCAACGATCCGGCGATCAACGAAGCCGGTGTGTTCGGCGACCCGGCGACCATCCTTCCCATCGATGCCGTGGCCGAGTTGCGAGTGCTCTCGAACTACGAGGCTGAATATGGTCGGAACAGTGGCGCGGTAGTGAACATCGTGACCAAGAGCGGGACCAACCAGTGGCACGGCTCGGCACTCGAATATAACCGCACCAGTTCAGTAGGGGGAGCGCGCAACTTCTTCAATACGGCGGGAACACAGGACCCATTCCACAACAACCAGTTTGGGGGTTCTCTGGGCGGACCGATCGTAAAGGACCACACATTTTTCTATGTGGACTACGAGGGGCAGCGCGAATCGGGTGCGCAATCCGGAAGTAGCTGTGTGCCCGATCCCCGGCAGATCGCCGCCGACCAGGCGGCTATCGGGACGACTAACCCAGTAATTGCAAATCTGCTGGCACGTAATCCGTATCCCACCCCGAACATTTCAGTGGCGTACGATCCATCCAATCCTGACTTCGAAACAGGTTGCCCGGCAGGCAACAATCTGGCCATCTCCACACGGTTCAGTAACCGCGTGGATAGTTTCATTGGCAAAATCGATCACAATTTCAACGCCAGCAACCTGCTGACGGGGCGCTATTATTTTGGCGATAGCGACCAGAGTTTTCCTTTTGCCCAGTTGGCCGGTGGCCTGCTGCCCGGTTTCAACACCGTGACCCCAACCCGGGTGCAGTTGGTTTCGCTTTCGTACGTTAAGGTGGTCAACTCCCGTCAGGTGAACGAGGCTCGCCTGGGCTGGAACCGCTTTGTCGAGGGCTTCTTCCCGGAAGACGGGAGTTTCGATCCCTCGTCGATCGGGCTGAATACAGGGGTCAGTTCACCGTTCGACTTCGGTCTGCCCAAGATTTCGCTGGCGGGCTTTTCGGTGATCGGCGCGACTAACTCTGTTCCGCGGTCGCGTGTGGATTCCAACTGGCATTTCATTGACAACTATTCGTGGAAGTCCGGGCGTCACGACATGAAATTCGGATACGAGTTCCGCCGAACCACGATCCAGTTGATCCAGGACAATACGTTTCGCGGAAGGCTGAGTTTTCCGGACCTTACCTCCTTCCTCGAGGGCTTGCCCGACGGCGGCAAGCAGGTGCAAGGGCAGTCCCGGCGTCATTCTTTCGAAAACAGCCATGGGTTTTATATTCAGGACAGCTTCCGCTGGACTCCTCGCCTGACTCTGACCTATGGCATGCGCTGGGACTACTTCGGGGTCATTGGCGAAAAGGATGGCCTGTTCAACCAGATTGAGGCAGCGGGTGGAGGAGCAACGGTTCCTACCGGCCAACTGTATGACAAGGACTATAACAATTTCGCTCCCCGCTTCGGGTTTTCCTATGATCTCAGCGGCAAAGGCCGGACCGTAATTCGCGGGGGCTGGGGCTTGTTCTACGACGCGTTCGCGCAGGACATCTTCCTGGGCCACGTGCCCTACAACTGCGCCTTCTGCCCGGGGCCCGCGCTTACAGGAAATGGACCGGCGCCAATCGGCGCGGCCGGATTGGCCGGTGGAGCGCTTGATCCCAACCTGCCGGTGTTCTCCGGGTTCTCCCCGTTGAGCGACTTTTTCGCGGCGGATCCGAACCTTCGCACCCCTTACACCCAGAACTTCAACCTGAACCTGCAGCAGCAACTGGGTGGGCGGGCCATGCTCCAGGTGGGCTATGTGGGGGCCAGGGGAACCAAGCTGTTCCGTTTCAGCGACATCAACCAGCCCAGCCAGGCGCAGATCACTGCGTTCGATTCCGGTCCGCAGTGCGCCGGATTCACGTTTCCGAATTGTCCGATTGGCGGCTTCGACGGTCCCGACGGCGTAAATTTCAATGTACCCCGGACCGCTTTCCCCAACTTCTTCTACGTCAATCAGTCCGAGTCTTCGGCGAGCTCGACCTATCACGCGCTGCAGACGAGCCTGCGCGTGAGCAGTTGGCACGGGCTTAATTCATCGGTGAACTTCGTGTGGTCGCACTCGATTGATGACGCCAGCGACAGCGAGGACTTCGTTCCCAACGCGGCGCAACCGAATAACAGTCTGGCGCCGCACCTGGAGCGGGGCAACTCGAACTTCGACATCCGCCGCCGTTTCACCTGGAACTTCGGCTATGAGTTTCCCAAGATGAGCGGAAGCTGGTCCAGACTGAGGAATGGATGGGGTGTTGATGGTGTTCTGAATCTGCAGGACGGCCAGCCCTTCCAGCTCAACTACAATTTCGAGGGCGACTACTCGGGGTCGGGCGAAGGCTTTGACCGGCCTGATGTGGTGGGTCCCATTCGCTACGGCAGCGGTCCCTTCAGCGTCGATCTTTCGTCGTTCCAGGTGCCCTGCACATTTGGCAATACGACAGGCTTTGGCGAAGGCGGCGACAGCGACTGCCTGGCGGGCAGCCGCCACTTCGGTGACCTAGGGCGCAACTCTCTGCGCGCTCCCGCTTTCAAGGAGTTCAATTTTTCTATCTCCAAGAACACCCCCATCACGGAGCGCGTGATGCTCCAGATCCGGGCAGAGTTTTTCAATCTGTTGAATCATCCCAACTTCGCCAATCCCAATTTGCCGAACTTCATTACCGACCCGGCAAACAATGGACTGGACGCCGCGGGTCGTGGGATTGGCTTCTTGCCCCTCACCGCAACCGGCGACGTCGGCATCGGCAACCCGTTCCTGGGCGGAGGCGGCCCGCGAGGAGTGCAGTTCGCGGCCAAGATCACATTCTAGGGTGGTACAGAAGTGGTGTAAGTCGTGCGACAAGAAGTTCTTGAACTTGCGAAGATGGGGCCGTTGCCTTCTTGTGGCGTTGCGATTCGAGAGGATCAGCGAGAACGTCTTGAAAGGTATGGGCTACTGATCTCTGCAATTCAAAAGCCCGTTACCGACGAAGAAGCGCGCGTGTTGACAAGTCTCTTTGGTCCCGATGATTGCTTTGGCGTGGAGTGGACCCTCATCGGACTCGTCGAATCGGCTCCTGGATGGCCACTGGAGCAATGCTTGCAAGACACAAGCAACGAGTGGATTCGAATATTGAGACAGCGGATCGAAAATGCCTTTCATCCGGACTAATCTGAAGGCCTCATCTGCACCTCTCAAGATTTGCATATGAATCTGATCCGAATCCTCCCGGCTTGAATTCAGAAGGAACCGCTTTTTCCCGAGAGCCGCCATTCTCTCGAACCTTGACAGGGACTTTTTTCGCTCCCATGTCCGTGCTAGGTTTTCCCCTTGACGACATTTTCTTTACAGAGACGATGGTGATGCGTCGCGCCTATAGCGTCTGCCTTCTGACCTGCCTTGCCTTGGCACCGCCATCGCTTGCTCATCACATCAAGCAAAGCTCATCCAAGACGATGCCGGTGACCACGTCATCGCCCAAGGCCCGGGACCTGTTTGATCGCGCTCTCACCGACTACGAGAACCTGTATCTGGAGCGGGCCAACATCGGCTGGAGGGCTGCGGTCAAGGCCGACCCCAACTTCGCGGTGGCTTATGTTTTTATCGCCTACAACAGCAACGATCCCGCCGAAGCCGGCGCGGCACGGGAAAAGGCCAAGCTGCTGGCTCCGAAAGCGTCGCCCGGAGAACGCCTGTTGATCCAGTGGATTGCCGGGGCCAAGGAAAATAATTTCATCGCAGCCATTTCCGGCATGAACGACCTGCTGGAAATGTTTCCCAAAGACAAGCGCCTGGCCTACCTGGCGGGGAACTGGTTGATGGGGCAGAACAGCTACGAGCAGGCGCAGAAGACGCTGGAG
>DATGYF010000650.1:0-3735 GCA_035298145.1 Terriglobales bacterium
GTACGCAGGCTTTCCGAGGTTCAGATCGTACAGATTCGCGGTGCTTTACGGCTGGGTCCTGGAGTGGACAGCTTTCGCCAGACGATGGACGATGCCCTGGCTGCCGGGGACACGCGCCTGGTGATCAACTTCGCCGAAGTACCGATGATTGACTCCAGCGGAATCGGGATCCTGGTTAAAGCGATGGCCTCGGCCAAGCAGCGGGGCGGCGGAGTGAAGCTGGTGACGCCGTCGAAATTCGTGGTGCAGACGCTCAAGCTGATTGGCGTGCTGAATCTGTTTGAGATTTTCGAAGACGAGAACGCCGCAGTGCAATCCTTCAATTCGCACTGAAAACGGCGGTGGCGCGCCCGCGCTAACGCAGATGGATATTCAGGATGTTGAAGATACCGAAGAGGTAGATCGCACTCCCCAGAGAGAGCAGGGCCAGGGTAAGAGTCGCCATGCGCGAACTGAAAAGGCGCCGGCGAGGCGGGGCCTGGTGTTCCAGTGCGGCCCTGTACTTGTCGATCCATTCCTGGTCCTTGCTGACTTGACCAAACGACGACTGGATCGATTCCTGCAGCCGACGCTGGTCGTCTCCCTCGAGTCCCAAAAAGCGGAAGGGTTGCTGGTTCCAGGAAACCGGATTCAGCATTTCCGCGGTGCCCAGAACGGGCCCGGTCGGAGTCACAAACATCAGCTTTACGCGTGATTCCCGGACGGCCGGTTTGGGCAGAGAAAGCATGCCGCCGGTCAGCGAGATGACTTCCAGTTGTGCCTGGGTACGGTGGCCGTCTTCAAATCGAAGCACGGCATGAGTGACGTCGGACAGGTTCAAGCGCGGCGCCCGAAGATCGTAATTCGGGAGAGCAGGATCAGGTTGGGGGAGGGCGTTCACAGGATGAGTATCCTCTTTGTGCGCCGTGAAGAGGAGATTACGGAAGGACCTGCCACGGTCTCGTTACCTGGGAAAGCGGACGCCGGACTTCGGCCGTCGGACGGCAGACCTCGGACGTCGGGAAAATCTTCATTGATTTCGCGGATTAGAGCCTCTTATCCCGGTATTATCTGCGGGCATCCGTGGCGGCGGTTTTTTCTGCTTCCGCACATTTTTCGGACAACGCTGGTGTGGTGGCCCTTACAGGGCCGCGTTCTCAGCGCAACACACGCCGGCCCTTTAGGCGCGGTGGCGCCACTGGGGCTGAAGCCCCAGCCTTCTCCTCCGGGACGCGGCGCTAAAGCGCCGCTCTTCCACGGCGCTCAGACGGATTCTCCCGGTTCCCGCGCGTTGAGGCGTTTGATGACGCCTCGGGAATTGCCCACGACGCCTGGCGTCCGAAGTCCGAGGTCCGGGGTCCGACGCCTGACGCCTGACGTCCAAAGTCCGAGGTCCGACGGCTGACGCCTGGCGCCCGAGGTCCGAGGTCCGACGTCTGAGGTCTGCCCTCCCGCAGCGCTCCCGCCTTGCGGGCCCACAGCACGAAGCCGGTGGAAGCCGCGTCCTTCTCGACCCCGGCCAAACGCGCCAGCCCGTCCGCCTGGTTTCCGTATTTCATTTCAGCCTTGCCCAACGCGAGGCGCGCTTCGTAAACCATGCCGCGGATGCCGCGCTTTTCCGCCTCCAAAGCTACGCTGTTCAGCGCCGTCGTGGCGGATTGCAGGTCTGCACCTGCGCGAACTTCGGCGGCGGCGATTTCGAATTGCAGCCGCAACAGGCGTTGCTGCGTCTTTGCTGCCAAAGGCCTGCCCAGCGTGATCTCTTTGCCGGCCGCGCCTGATTTTCCCTGGGCCAGAAGGGCCTGAGCCAGGACGGCATGCGCCGGAATCTGCGATTCGGCAACCTTAGCGATGCGGAATTCGTCGAGAGCCCGGCGCGCCAACCTCTCGCCTTCCACCGGATTCCCTTCTTCGATCGCCAGGCTGGCCAGCAGAACAGAAATCTCAGCCGCGCCGCTCTTTTCTCCGATCGACTCCCGGAGCTGGATGGCTTCCTGATATCTTTCGCGAGCTGCGGAGAGGTCACCCTGCTGCATCGCGAGCGATCCCAGGTCCGCCAGCGCCACGCTCGATTCATGTTTTTCGCCTGCCTGCCGGCTCAAGGCGAGGGCCTCTTCATAACTCTTTCTGGCGTTGGCGAAGTCGCCGGATGCGGCATAGACGTCACCCATTCCGACCAGGGGATAGGCTGACTTGCTCATCTCTCCGTTCTTGCGGAACGTTTCCAGAGATTCCTGGTAAGCGGTCCTGGCCCCGGCGATCTCGCCCAAGGTCATCCGGATGTCGCCCAGGTTGGTGAGTACGGTGGCGACGCCGTCGGGCGACCCCATGGTGCGCCAGATCTCGAGTGCCGCCTGAAAATTCTTCTCTGCCGCGGACAGCTCCCCGGCCTGCACCATCTGGGCAGCAAGATTGTTCAACGTCGTCCCGATACCGGTCTGATCGCCGACCTCACGGTATAACGCAAGGGCTTGTTCCGACATCCTCCGGGCGGTGATCAAGTCGCCCTGGTCGCTGATTACGCTGGCCGCGTTATCGGTGGCGGCGGCGACTCCGGCTTTGTTGCCGATGGCGCGATACATGGCGCCGGCCTGGTCGTACATCTTTCTGGCGCCTGCCAGATCGCCCAGGTCGTAGAGCGCATTCGCGATGGTATTGATGGCCGCGGCCTGCCCGGCGCGATCGCCGATCGCGGCCGAAATATCATGCCCTTCGCGGCACATCGGGATTGCTCCCTTGGGGTCGCCCAGATTGCGCAGCGCGGCGCAACGGAACTGGAGGGATTTTGACACCAGGTATCGCGCCCCCTGCTGCTTCGCCTTTTCGCCCAGCTCCGCCGCCAGGGTGAAAGCGCGCTTGTAGTCCGACGCCTCGTTCGCCGCCATGACTTCGTCCAGGTCGATGCGCAGGTCCTGCCCCTGAGGCAGCTTTCTTAACCCGGCCAGAGTTGCCAGGGCATCGGAAACCTTGCTGGCGGAAATTTGCGCCGCCGCCAGGCGCAAACCAAAATCCAGATTGTCCGGCGCACTCTGGTACAGCGAGCGATAGGTTTCGATCGCCTTGTCCCATTGGTGGGAAGCTTCGTAGAACTGTCCCTGGACCCTTAACTGCTCCTCGCGCCGCAGGCCGCTGGAAAATTCGACAGCTTTCTGGGCGGCTGCGATCGCCTTCTGGTCGTAGCCCAGCGCCTTCCAGGCGGAAGCCAGGTAAGCAAAGGACATGGCATGCCGCGGGTCGGCCGCCACCGCCTTCTCGAACCGATCCTGCGCTGCCAGGGGCTCGAAATTGCGCAGCTTCTGGAGGCCTTCCGAATAGAAACGCGCCGCTTCCACATTGGCCGGAAGCTCGGCCTTGACCGCGACCTCCTCCGCGGCCGCCGTCGGCCCCACTCCCAGCTTGCCGCGCAACTCGGAGCCGGCCAGCGTGATCAACTCGTCCAGGTGAGACTCGCTGCCGCGACGGGTCACGGTGGAAACGATCTGGCCGGTCTTCGCGTCCTGTACCCGGAGGTCAACCCGAACGTCCGAGCCATCTCCCAGGTCGAGGTACGAACCCAGAATGACGAAGTCACTGCCCAGATTTTTTCGCACGCGGGCGAGCGTATCGACCGCCAGAGTGTCGGTTTCAGGCAGCGAGAGATCGTTCTTTACCCGAGCCACGTTTTCTCCGGGGATGGTGAGCAGCTTCTCGCCGGCCGCCAGTTCGCTGGTGAGCATTTCAGAGAGCGCAGTCGAGAGCCAAGCCGTCTCGGGACGC
>DATGYF010000651.1:0-6746 GCA_035298145.1 Terriglobales bacterium
CGGTTCTCCTGGGCCAGAACGATGATGTGACGGAGACGGCTGAGGCCGGGTACGGCGGTGGATTGCGTCCTCGGCGCCGACGATTGCGCCCAGGCAGTTGCCGCCAGAAGTGCAGGGATCCCAACGATGAGCAGCGACTTGCGATACCACATTACGGACATGAGATCAGACTCCCTTGATTACTTGCCAACCAAGGGTAACGCATATCGGCCGCATGGTTGTCAGTTGCATGGTTGTCAGTTGTCAGTTGAACGATGCGTTGGATGTTCATTTTGGGGGCCTGGTTGTCCGCAGGACGTAAGTGTTGAAAGCGCCCCCAGGCCGAATTTCCCTCAGTTCTCCCTCTTGCCCTTGGCCGAAGCTGAGAGCAGCGGCGCACCCCAGGTGCTGATCGCAAGCAGGGAGCCGAACAGGATGATGGCATCGAAGCTAGAGCGTCCCTCGCGGGCGAAATAAACGTCCTTCAAGTTCAGCCACAAGGCGAATTCATCGAGGGTCAGCGCGGCGCCCAGTCCGTAGAGCAGCGACATGACGCTGCTGGCGAGGATGGACGAGGAATCGCTGCCATTGCCTACCTCGCAGAGCCAGCCGTAGCCCACGAATAAGAGGATCAATATCCCGAACACCAGGTGGTGGATGTGGCGTCCTTCCATAATTATGTAGTGGAAGGGAGGAATGTGGTGCACGATGCAGAACACCATGCCCCGAACCGTGGCAAAGGTCAAAAAGAAACTGACCGATGCGATGAACAGGCGGCGCCGCGGACGATCGGCAATGCGCTCCCGCAAAAAAGGGCCGAGACGGGTGCGGCGCAGGAGGTAGAGCAGTGCCGCCATCGTCGCCAGGAGAACGGGCAGGAGGACCCAGTCGATGTGTACGTGCATGGGGAATTAGACCTCGCCGGAGGTGTGGTCGGCAAACCCTGCCGCAAGCTCTTCCGGCTGAGCTCGAACCCTGGTCCACACGGCTTGAGGCTGAACTCTGCGATTGGCGGGTTTCACATCATGGTACGTCGCGCTGTGGAACCCCAAGGGAGTCTGGCGAGGCAGTGAGATTTGAGTAGGAACAACTGTCAGTTTTCAGTTCTCAGTTCTCAGCCGTCAGCGCCGGATGCCCCTGGGGAAAATCTTCTTCATTGCTGGATCGGGATGAGCCGCACCGCATATCCTCCGCCGGAAGCGAGCTGGGCTTTGAGGTGGGTCGATCGATTCACCTTCTGCTTCACAATGGAAACACGCGTCGGCGCCTGGTTCGCATCTTCAGCATCCTGGTAAATTTCCGCGGTGTAGGAACCGTTGCCCAGGAACGTAAGCGGGAGATCGAGGCTGCGAACATCCCAATTAGTCATGCTGCCCAGGTACCACTCCTGGCCGTGACGGCGAGCTATGGTGACGTACTGGCCAGGAACGCCGTTGAGCACCCGAGTTTCATCCCAGGTGGAAGGAACTGCTTTGATGAAGTCAAACGACGGCTGATTTTTGTAGGCCGCGGGAGTATCGGAAACCATCTGTATGGGCGCTTCGTAGATGGCATACATGGCCAGTTGATGGGCGCGCGTTCCCATCACCATGGGTGCCGGCATGCGCGCCTCGAAAGCCGCCTTGGTGACGTTCGTGAAGGCGCCAGGGGTGTAATCCATCGGTCCCGCGAGCATGCGCGTGAAAGGAATGGTTACGTGGTGGTCGGGATTATCGCGGCTGCCGGCTTTCGACTGCTCCATGCCGGCGACGGCTTCATAGCCGAGGACGTTCGGATAAGTGCGCTCCATGCCGGAAGGTTTGGTCGATCCGTGGAAGTCAACCATCAGATGATGGCGGGCCGCCAGATCAGCGACGCGGTAATACCAGTCGATGCCGCCCTGATCGTCGCGCTCGATGAAGTCAATCTTGAGGCCGGCGACGCCCCATTTTTCAAATAGCGGAAACGCCTGCTCCATCTGGCTCGCGGTTTCGCGGTAGCCGAGCCAGATCCACACTTTCACCTTTTTCGCGGCGGCGTAGCGCACGACTTCAGGAATATCGACGCGGCCATTCATCTTCGTGATGTCTCCCGGCGCCGACCAGCCGGCATCTATCAGCATGTACTCAAAGCCGGATTCCGCGGCAAAGTTCACGTAGTACTTCATGTTCTCGGTGGTGTATGCCGTCTTGCCGTCTGGGCCCAGGCTGCCGCTCCACCAATCCCATGAGGCTTTGCCGGGTCGAATCCACGAGGTGTCCTGGATGGCTGAATCCGGGTTCAGGCTGGTAATGACGTTGGATTCAATCAGTCGCCCGGGCTCGCTGCCCACCATGAGGACGCGCCATGCGGAGTGGTGCGGAAGAGTGCCGACCACGGCTGTGTCGGGATCGTCCAGATGGGGCGCGAGGCGCGACTCGAACTTGTGGCTCAGCCAGCCGCCGGAGGGATTGGTGAGATACATGGCGGCATAGTCGCGCAGGTCGGCGTCGGTGATCGCCATCCAGGCGACGCCCGGGACTTCCATCAAAAGGGGAAGCCCCAGCAGAGCATGGCTCTCCACGCCGCCCTGGTTGGAGAGGCTGCTGGCCGAAAGCCTGATGAATTCACTCTCGTACATGCTGCGGAAATTGGGCAGAACAAGCGCATAAATGAAGGGGTCCTTGCTGATGCGGAACTCTGTTCCCTCGCGGGCCAGGCGGAATTCTTTCAGCGCCGGCTGCTCGGGAACGACGTAGCGAAACGCAATTGCGTCGTCGTAAGCGCGAGCCTCCATCACCTGCTTGCGCCCGGGGGCCGCCGGCTCTTCGAGTTCGACACGGAGGGCGTTGAAGTGATTGCGCACGGAGCTGGCTTTGCCGGCTACGAGGTGATAAGTCTCGTCGGTCGCGCTGGTGGTGGCATTCACAATGCGAAGGTTCGGTCCCAGGGGCGGCTGATCCTTGAGGTCGAGACGAAGGGCCGATGCTTCGATCAGCGCCTTACCTTGGAAAGCTACGTCATAGATCAGCTGACCGCCGTTGGGAGCGGGCTGCGGATTCGCGGTGAGTGCGCCTTCCGTGGCCGCTTGGGGATACGAAACCGTGCGGAAGGTGAGGGTCAGGCGTCCGTCGGGTGAGGAGACCGCAGCGGGGGGTTGCGCGAATACCGTACCATTCACGATGAGTATCAGTGTGGCTGCCAGGCGAAGTGCCATGAGTCTCGTTCCTCCTTAACTTGTAGCGATCTAGCAATAGTACTCGTGGAGGCGTACCAACTTTCTTCGCCCTGGGCCGGTTGCCGTCTCCACGATTGATTTACAATTGGAACGGAATTTCACGTACTCGTCGGAGGAATTTATGAAACTTACCCCAGGAAAGCTGGCCGGTCTCAAGAACGTTTCGAACGACCGCGGGGTTATCGCGGCGGCGGCCATGGACCAGCGCGGCTCGCTGCAGAAATCGCTGGCCAAGGAAAAGGGCGGCGATGTGAGCGACGCCATGATGGAGGAGTTCAAAACGCTGGTCACCGAGGTGCTCACACCGCACGCCAGCGCCATCCTGCTCGATCCGGAGTGGGGACTGCCGGCGTCCAAGCGGCGGGCGAAGAATGCCGGGTTGTTGCTGGCCTACGAGAAGACGGGATACGACAAGACCGGCCCCGGCCGCCTGGGCGACCTGCTGGATCTGTGGTCGGTGCGCCGCCTGAAAGAAGCGGGCGCGGATTGCCTGAAGATCCTGCTTTACTACACTCCGTTCGATCCCAAGGACGTCAACGACAAGAAGCACGCCTGGGTGGAACGGATCGGCGACGAATGCCGCGCCAACGATATTCCATTCTTCCTCGAATTCGTGGGTTACGAAGAAGGCGCAGACGAAAAAGGCCTGGACTACGCCAGGAAAAAGCCCAAGATTGTTGCCGCCAGCATGAAGGAGTTCAGCAAGGACCGCTACGGCGTGGACGTGCTGAAAGTCGAAGTGCCGATCAATATGAAGTACGTGGACGGCACCAAGGCGTACGGTGGACAGAAAGCCTACAGCAAGATAGAAGCCATGGGGATGTTTCTCGAGGCCGCGACGGCCACCACCAAGCCGTTTATCTATCTTTCGGCCGGCGTGAGCAACGCGGAGTTTACCGAAGCGCTGGAGCTGGCCGCCGAATCCGGAGTGAAGTTCAACGGCGTGCTGTGCGGCCGTGCTACCTGGAAGGAAGGCATCCCGGTTTATGCCAAGCAGGGTGCCGGGGCTTTCCGCGAATGGCTGGAGTCAGAAGGCGTGAAGAACATCAACAACGTGAACGACCGGTTGAAGGCGGCGACGCCTTGGTATTCCATCTACGGGGTGGAGCCGGCGATGGCGGGCGTGTAGTTCTCAAGTCAGAGTCAAAAGGCGCGCCCATTGCGGCGCGCCTTTTTTTTTCTGAATCCACCCCCGCCTTTCCTGCACCTACAGCATGGTGCTTCATGGTCTGAAGGGTATTCAGTATGAGAGACCTTTGGGGGACGTCTTGACCAAGAGCGCGCCCACCGCATTGATCACCGGCGCTTCCAGCGGCATCGGATACGAACTGGCCAAGCTGTTCGCCAAAGACCATCACGACCTGGTTCTGGTGGCGCGCAATGGAACCAGGCTGGAGCAGGTTGGCGATGAACTTCAGCGCCAGTTTGGCATCACGGTCAGGACTCTGGCCCTGGATCTCGCGGCCCCGACGGCCGCGCAGTCGCTGTTCGAGGAACTGCGGCGCCAGGAGGTGGACGTGGATATCCTGGTCAACAACGCCGGCTACGGCAAGTTCGGAGAATTCGCCGACGTGCCGCCAGAGGAAAGTCTGGGCCAGATCCAGCTCAACATCGCCGCGCTTACTTATCTCACCAGGCTCTTTCTGGGGCCGATGCTGCAACGGGGCTCGGGCAAGATTATGAATGTGGCATCGACCGCGGGGTTTCAGCCCGGTCCGCTGATGGCCGTGTACTACGCTACCAAGGCATACGTGATTTCGTTTTCGGAGGCGCTGGCCAATGAGTTGGCCGGCAAGGGAATTACGGTGACTTGTCTTTGTCCGGGAGCGACCGAGACGGCGTTCGCCGGCCGCGCCGGCAACGACCAGTCGCGCCTGTTCAAGAAGCTTCGCCCCATGGAGGCGAAGACCGTCGCACGCGCCGGCTACCAGGGATTGCTCAAAGGCAAGACCATGGTGATTCCGGGATTCCGTAACTGGCTGGTTGCCGAATCAGTGCGTCTTTCCCCCCGAAAAATGGCGACCGCAATCTCGCGCTGGGTATCGGAAAAGACTGAGTGACGACGGCCAATCGTGCGGTGCTTTTCTGGCACGAGAGAGTTTGGATGCATAAAAGCTCTTACGCCCAACCTCTCGACCGTATAAAATCCTTTGTCGCACAATCCTCGAAAACCATGAATATTTTCAGGTCTTCCCTCTTCCTGCTGCTATCCGCATCCCTGGCCGCACAAACCGTTACTCCCCGGGCGCGCGCCATTCACAACTCCGCCATCGTCGTTGACACGCACGCCGACACGCCGCAGCGCTTTCTTTACGAGAACTTCGATATCGGCAACACCGACCCCAAGGACATCGGCCACATCAGCCTGGACAAAGCCCGCGCCGGCAACCTGGGCGCGGAATTCTTTTCCATCTGGGCCGATCCTGAAACTACCAGCGGACATTTCGCCAAGTCCACGTTCGACATGATCGATTCGGTTTACGAGCAGGCGGCACGCCATCCCGACCGCATGATGATGGCCTTCTCGGTGGCCGACATTGACCGCGCCCACAAACAGAAAAAGCTGGCCGCGCTGATGGGAATCGAAGGCGGGCACTCCATCGAAAACGACATTCACCTGCTGCGCGACTATTACCGCCTGGGCGTGCGCTACATGACTTTGAGCTGGTCGAACACCAACGAGTGGGCCGACTCCTCTGGCGATATCGACGACCCCAAAATCCAGCACCACAACGGTCTGACGGACTTCGGCAAACAAGTGGTTCTCGAGATGAACCGGATGGGCATGATGGTGGACATTTCACACGTCGCCGACAAGACATTCTTCGACGCCATTGCGACCAGCCGGGCGCCCGTCATCGCATCCCACTCCTCGGCGCGCGACTTAACCGATCATCCCCGCAACATGACGGATGACATGCTTCGTGCGGTGGCCAAGAACGGCGGCGTGGTACAGACCAACTTCTATTCCGCCTTCATCGACGAGAATTACCGCAAGGCCGCCGAGGCTCAGCAGAAGGAGGCTGAAGCCGCGGTTGACGCCCGGGTCGCGGAATTAAAGGCGGCCGGCAAACCCGTCACTTATCTGGACAAGGACCAGATCGAGCGCGAATGGGCAGCCAGGATCCCGCGTCCACCGCTCAAGAGCCTGCTCGATCACATCGACCACATCGCCAAAGTTGCCGGCGTTGATCACGTCGGCCTGGGCTCGGACTTCGATGGCGTAAGCGGCGCCATGCCCGAGGGCATGGACTCTGCCGCCGATTTGCCGAAGATCACCCAGGCCTTGCTGGACCGGGGCTACAGCGAAAAAGACATCCACAAGATTCTCGGCGGAAACCTGCTGCGAGTCTTCGGAGAAGTAGAACGAGTGAGCCGTGAAATGCAGGCCGAAGCCGCGCTGACATCGCCCAGTAAATAGCATTTTGGAAACTCTAGGATAGAATCATATTTCGCAGTCACCACAAACCATGTAGGGGCAGGTGTCATCACCTGCCCGGCCGGGCAAAGCCCGGCGACCAGGAGCGTCCATGAGAAAGTGTTTTTCAATTTGTTTGCTGCTTGCGGCAAC
>DATGYF010000652.1:0-6917 GCA_035298145.1 Terriglobales bacterium
GAGCTGGCAATCGGACTACAACATCGTGGTCTCCGACAATCCCAAGGGCAAGACCGATCTGCTCGACATGGTGGGCTGGATCACCATGCGCAACCAGAGCGGCAAGACCTTCGAGAACGCGAACATCAAGCTGCTGGCCGGTGACGTAAACAAAATTCAGGCCGGCACCCCAGCAGCCCGGGCCTATGGCGCGATGAACAAGGCGATGGCGGATGAGGCCATGGCGCCCGCGGTCAGCGAGAAATCGTTTGACGAATTCCATCTTTACACTCTGGCGCGTCCGACCACGCTGCACGATCAGGAAACCAAGCAGGTGGAGTTCGTGCGCTCCACCGGCATTCACGCGCAGCGTCTTTATGTGTACGACGGCGCGCAGGTGGCGCAATACGGCTACTACAACCTGGAACAGATCCGCCAGGACCAGAGTTATGGCACGCAGTCCAATCCCAAGGTGTGGGTGATGGAGGAGTTCAAGAATGCCGAAGTGAACCACCTTGGCATCGCCCTGCCCAAGGGGAAGCTGCGCTTCTATCGCCGCGATACCGACGGGCACCTGGAATTTGTCGGCGAGAACGTGATTGACCACACCCCGAAAGACGAAACCATCCGCATCTTCACCGGCAATTCGTTCGACGTTGTGGGTGAGCGCAAGCGCACCAACTATCGCGTCGATTCATCCCAGCACTGGATGGATGAGTCCTTCGAAATCCGGGTGCGCAATCACAAGAAAGAGGCGGTGACGGTGCGAGTCGTCGAGCACCTGTATCGGTGGACCAACTGGAAGCTGGCCGAGCAGTCGCACCCGTCACGCAAGACAGACGCGCAGACGGTAGAGTTTCCCGTAACCATCGCGCCGGATGGTGAGCAGGTGATCACCTACACCGTGCACTATTCCTGGTGAGACTTTCGTAGCGCCGGCGTCCCGCCGGCTGTCGGGCGGGCATCCTGCCCGCCCCCGGGGGCAGGATGCCCCCGAGCCAGCCGGCAAGATGCCAGCGCTACATGTTTAAGGCGGCAGATTTCAGATTGGTGATTTCAGATTGCAGATTTTCAATCCTGAGAGAGCCTCTAATCTGAGATCTGCAATCGAGAATCTGCAATCTCTCTCGTCGCTGGGTACTTCACTTCGGGATACATCCGGTCGAACACCAGCCACAGCAGGGCCAGAAGCACGAAGAGAAAGACGCTGCCTTCCGGTCCGACCGAGCCGCCGCTCAGCCAGCGCGGGCCTTGCAGCGAAGAGTGCAGCAAGTGTCCGGGGGGCTTCCAGCCGCTGTTTGGGACCGAATAGAAGTAGCTCTCGCCCCAGTCCCACGCAGCGTGAAAGCCAATCGCAAACCAGAGGTTGCCGGTGCGCCGCAGAGTCAGGCAGAAGAAAAATCCGATCAGCATGGCGGCCAGAATTCCTACCCAGTCTTCGCCCGGATTCTCCAGATGCAGCGCGCCGAAGCCCAGCGACAGCAGGACCGCAGCCGGCCAGAAGCCAACCCCCTCGGTCAAGGTGAACTGGGTGTATCCGCGGGTAAAGAATTCCTCGTACAAGCCCACAATCAGGAAGAACACGGCCCAGAACACGGCGAACTTCAGCAGGCGCACGCCATGCAGGGCGACTGCCCCAAAATAAAAGACGTGAGCGGCGCGCAACGCCAGGATCAGCAATGTGAGCGAACACATCCCCCACAGGGCGCCCACCCAGAAAAGCCGGCCGAAGGCGTTGCCCAGCGGCAGGCCATAACAGCCGAATGCCCGACCTTCGATGCGCGCCATGAGCAGCGCGGGAAGCAGCACGATGATGGCAAGCCCGAGTTCCGCAGCCGTCTGCAGCCACAGACGCGATACGTTGGGGAGACCATAAGCGATCAGGACGTAAAGACAGAATCGCAGGCCGCGGTACAAAATCAGATAGAGCGCGAGGCGCCATACCGGACGCAGGCCATCGCGGCCGATAAACATCTTCTGCATCCATGCTTCGAAGGGAGAGAGCTTCGTCAGTTCGAAGCCGGCGTTGCCGGTAGGCGCGGGAGAAACTTCATCAAGTTCGCCGGGCTGGCTGCCTTGTGATTCATCCATTTTTGGTTCATTCATCTGAGGAAGTTTCCCGATTCGTCCCCCGCCATGGTAAAACACTCGCCGGTTCGTCATGGGACGATTCTTCACTCGCGAAAGATTTGGCCGGCCCCAGGTGCTGGCTTCATGCCTGCTGCTGGCGTTTCTGGCGCAGTGTCTCTGGCTGGTGGAGAAGGGGGTGCGCCACGAGAGTGTGAATCCCGCGGAGATTTATCGCCTTGACCGTGGGACCGCACTGTGGAACAGCCTGGGCTCCGGGCCCAGTGGGGATACACGCAGGGCGCCCGAACTGGGCGAGGGGGAATCCGCGAACGAAATGGATCCGGCGCTCCGCCTGGTCTTCGGAGACGGCGCTTACGATGCCCACCATTCGCCGCTGTGGTATCTGATTGCGGCCGCCCCGCTGTGGCTGCGGCCGGTCGCGCTCCAGCCGGAAAATATTCGCGCCCTGCACTGGTCCGCGGCGGTTCCTTACCTTGGTTTTGGCCTGCTCCTCGGTGCTTCGCTGTGGTACGTAGCCCGGCGCCTCTTCGGTAATGCCGGCGGATACATAGCTTTGGCCCTTTATTGTTTCTCGCCCGGAATTGTCCGCTCTTGCGCTCTGTGGTTTGCCGAGCCTGAGGTTGGCGCCGCCTGGGGAGCGTTCGGCGCCATCTTCACCGCCATAGCCGTGGCCCACACCTTATACGCCCCGCGTGAAGTGGTGCTCTGGAACTGGCGGCGCATCATGCTGCTGGGCCTGTCGCTTGCCCTCGCGGTGGGCTCACAGTTCTCGCTGATCGTGGTTGTGCCCGCAGCGCTGGCGTTCATGCTTTACCTGGCCCCTACGCGGCGCGTGGCTGCGTTGGCCATCTGGGCGGTGGCTTGCGTGATCGCTGATCTCCTCGTCTATGCGTCATACTTTTTTCGCGCGCACGCTTTCTGGCAGGGGATTTTGCACGCGTCGTTCTTCGGTATCTCGTGGAAGGCATATGCCATGCCGCACGCATATCAGGAGGTGCTGAAGCAACTAGGACAAAGCACTCCCGCGCTGGTGTTGGCCCTGCCGATCGCGCTGGTCACTTACTTCTGTTGGCCTCGCACCCGCTACTTCGGAAACACCGCGCCTCTGCTGGTCGCGGCCTCGTCCCTGGGGCTCGCCGTGGGTACACCGCACTATCCCGGCCTCGGTTTTCAATTCATCGCTGTCCCCTTCCTGTTTGTGTTCGTGGCCGGCATCGCCGCCGATCTGCTGGAGACTCGCCATCGTCAAATCGTCATGGCGGCCGTCTGGGGCTTGCTGGTGGCGAATGCTGCCTGGAGTCTGTGGGAACTGGCTCGCGTGGCATGAAAGATGACTATCGTGACCACTGACGGATCGCCGAATTTTCGAATTGCCCGATTGCAAGCCTTAAGGCCCTCGCTGCCAACCGGTGCCCTTTAATTCGTAAATAATCCGACAATCCGTCAATGGCGTCCTTATCAATCACTTAGAAGTTGAAAAAAAATAGACAAACCGTACAGCCCTCCAGAGGCTCTAAATAACAAGGCGGTTTTTGTTCCGGGGGCTGCGCCATGGTTTCGAAAGTGGGGTATGATTCGAATGTGATGCGGCTGAATTCAGCCACGGGAGCGGTACTTACTCTGGTCTTGGGCACCTTGGTTTTTCTTACTCCGGCCGCGGATGGGCAGATCAACGGGACTCCAGCATCGGTGACCTCGATTAACTCCGGTGGCCACCTTAATTCGACACCCGGCGTGCCGGCCAGCATCACATCGCTCGGACCGAACGGGCTTCAGCCGAGGAACCCGGGTTTCAATAACCCAGGTTTCAATCAGCCGGGTTGTTGCACTCTATTTCCGGTGAATCCTTCGCGTGGCCAGCGTAATCATCATCATCGCCGCGGACAGTTTTTCCCCGGCGGCGGGGCGGTTTACGTACCTTATGCTTACCCGGTGGTGGTCGGTGATTCCGAAGCCGACGATTTCGCGGACCAACCACAAGCCCAGCGGGAAGAAGACTACCGTGGAGGCCCCACCATCTTCGACCGCCGCGGTCCGGGCCAGCCGGCACCCTCTTACGCGGACGCATATGCCCAGCGGCCGCGCCGCTCCGAGACTGAGACCGAGGCTGCTGCAGCACCCGCGCCGTCCGAGACTCCTGTGCCCGACCAGCCTCAGACCGTGCTGATCTTCAAAGATGGTCACCAGCTGGAAGTTCAGAACTATGCCGTGATTGGAGACATGCTGTACGACTTGACGCCGGGTCGCCATCACAAGATCGCGCTAGCCGACCTCGACCTGACTTCCACCGCGCAGCAGAACGACGATCGCGGCATTGATTTCCGGTTACCGCCGAATCCGAAATGAGCAAGTAAATGCCAAGCCGGTTTACCTTCGCCATCGTCGCCGCTGCGCTCTCGATATCGCCAGTCAGCGCCCAGGTTCGTGGCACAGGCGGGGTAGGATCCGGCATAAGCTCCGGCTCTGCTGGGATCAGGCCAGGCGGAGGCGGGTCATCGGCGGCAGTGTTTCCGGGACACCGCATGGCTGGCGGTCCTGCGCGCTTCCATCAGGGACGTGCGTCTGGGCGTGGCGCGCTGCTGTTTCCGTATCCTTATTTTTATCCTGATTCCGATGCCGGCTACGACTCCCAGCAGCCCGCGCAACCTCAGGTGATCGTGGTTCCGTCCTCGACGCAGGCCCCACCACCCCCGGCTCCGGCGCCGCGCGAGTCATTGCTGATCGAGTGGCAGGGCGATCACTTCGTGCGCACTACTATGTCCGAAAAGGCCGCGTCTGGAGGACACACCGTGCCTGACTACTCGGAGAAATCCGCGGTGTCTTCGCCTGCGGCTGGACGATCAGCGCCTGGAAGTAAGCGTGCAGTTCAAACGCCGCGCGAACATCCACCGGCGGTTCTCGTATTCCATGATGGCCGCAGGGAGGAAGTCAGCGAATACACCATCATGAGCGGAATGATTTATTCCAGAGCCGATTACTGGACCACTGGCTCCTGGACCCGGAAGATACAGATAGCCGATCTGGATGTGCCCGCCACGTTAAGGCTCAACCAGGAGCGCGGGGTGAAGTTCGTGCTGCCCGCCAGCCCTAACGAAGTGGTGGTCCGGCCCTAGTGTGCTGTGCAAGGCGCAGCCGCTTCCATCAACTCATGTACCATCCCCCATTTGGATTGACGGTCTGTCCCGTCATGTAGGCGTTTTCCGCCAGCAGCAGCACCACCGAAGCCACTTCGTCCACGTTGCCGAAGCGTCCGACCGGAATCACGCTGGAAGTGGCGCGCGGGTTCGCGCGCAGCATGTCGGTTTCCACCAGCGCCAGGCAAACCGTGTTGGCCGTGATGCCTTCCTTGGCCAGCAGCGCGGCATAAGAATGCGTCAGCCCCAGCATTCCCGCCTTGGACGCGGCATAGTGCGGGCCGACCAGCCCGCCCGTCTGCGCTGCGGTGGAAGAAATGTTGATGATGCGCCCCCAGCGCTGGGCGCGCATCTGCGGCAGCACGGCCTGGGTCACCAGGAATGCGGACTTGAGATTCACGCTGATGTGTTCTTCCCAGTCCGATTCCGCAATGTCCTCGAGCTTGAGCTGGCGGGCAATTCCCGCGTTGTTCACAACAATATTCACTGCCCCAAGCTTGCTCTCAATTTGCGCAACCATCTTCTTCACTTGGTCGGACTGCGAGACGTTGGCCTGAATCGCCAGCGCGCGCCGCCCCAGGTTCCGGATCGCGAGGCATACTTTCTCCGCGTCCTCGGCACGCGCCTGGAAGTTGACTGCGACGTCCGCGCCTGCTCCCGCAAGCGACAGCGCCACCGCCGCACCGATGCCGCGGCTGCCGCCCGTAACCAGGGCTATCTTTCCCTTCAAAGTCTCCATAGAGTTGACCCTGCAGATCCAGATTATCCCACTGTCGCGGCCTCGCGCTGCGAACCGGATTGGTCATCCGCCAAGGGCAGTTTCAGTCCCCTGTTTCGAGCTCACACATGGTATAATTCTCATATTGCAAATCTACCGTAACATCCTGTAAATACAGTTGTTTAGGGCGGTAAGATGGCCGGGCTTTCCAGTGTGGGTTGGGCACTCTTGTCCGACGCCTTTGAATTTGATTTTGCCCCGGTAATGTTAAGCATGAAACAAAGCAGGTCAACGGCAGCGGACAAGCCTTGCCCTGAGCGAAGTCGAAGGGAGTGTCCGCTCCCTACAAGCTAGGAGCTAGAAGCTTTTATGGCTGACGATCAGAATCCCGAACTCCCCTTGACTCCTCCGCCTAACGGCGGAGACGGCACCGGCATCCCCGGCGCGCTCAACATTCAGCCCGTCAATATCGAAGAGGAGATGAAGAAGTCTTATCTCGACTATTCGATGTCGGTGATTATCGGGCGCGCGCTGCCCGACGTTCGCGACGGATTGAAGCCAGTGCATCGCCGCATTCTGTACACCATGCAGCAGATGGGCCTGGCGCCCAACAAGTCCACCCGCAAGTGCGCCCGCATCGTCGGCGACGTGATGGGCAAATACCATCCCCACGGCAACCTGGCCGTGTATGACGCCCTGGTGCGCCTGGCGCAGCCGTTTGCCATGCGTTATCCGCTGGTGGATGGACAAGGCAACTTCGGCTCGGTCGATGGCGACCCGCCCGCGGCCGATCGTTACACCGAAGCCAAACTGACCCGCGTCGCCACGGCGCTGCTCGAAGATCTCGATAAAGACACCGTCGATATGCGTCCCAACTACGACGGCAACGAAACCGAGCCCGACGTTCTCCCAGCGCGCATCCCCAACCTGCTGGTAAACGGATCAGACGGCATCGCCGTGGGCATGGCGACGAAAATTCCGCCGCACAACCTGAC
>DATGYF010000653.1:0-5628 GCA_035298145.1 Terriglobales bacterium
CGATACTTTTGCCAAGCTCGAAGCCGAAGTGCGCAAGCATCTGGGATTGACCACGGCGGCTCCGCAACCTGTACCCGCGGCCCAGCCCGCAGCGACTGCCACGGCAGCGCAGGCAACCGGCGCTCGCGTCACCACCATGCCGAGCGCGCCCCCGGAAGCTGCCAAGGTGCCGGCGGCAAGGCGCTGAGTCTGGTTATGGAGGACGGGCGTCCTCGCCCGTCCCGCACTGCTCATTCCCTGACGGGCGGGGACGCCCGTCCTCCATGTGCGCTCGGGATGGCACGCCATTTTTGGGCAAAGGAATTGCCATCCCTCAGCCCTGCCGCATAGAATCTTCTTTAATCCCTTCCCTGCCTGTAGTCCGTCAGGAAAATGAGGACTTCTTTGAAGAAGGTCATCGCCATCTATCCCGGCTCGTTTGATCCACCGACCAACGGGCACCTGGATCTGATTGAACGGGGCAGTAAAATTTTCGACGAGCTGATTGTGGCCATCCTGCGCAATCCGGAGAAGAGTCCGCTGTTCAGCCTGGGCGAGCGCCGCGCCATGCTGGAGGCGTTGACCGCCGATCTCAGGAATGTTCGGGTGGACGTCTTCGATGGCCTGACGGTGGACTACGCGGCCCGGGTAAAAGCCGGTGCCGTGTTGCGCGGGATCCGCGCCCTCAGCGATTATGAATACGAGTTGCAGATGGCCATGATGAACCGCAAGCTGCAGCCTGACCTGGAAACGGTTTTCATGATGCCGGCCGAACAATACTCCTACCTGAGTTCCCGGCTGGTGCGCGAGGTGGCAAAACTCGGCGGCTCAATCCAGGACCTGGTGCCTGCGATGGTGGAACAGCGGCTCAGAGAAAAGCTTGATCCCGCGATCAAACTGAAAGACGCAAGAAGGATGAAGACAGGAAAACGAGCATGACTCCAGTTACGGAAGCAGTCCCAGCCCTCAAACTTACGGAGCGAATCAACCGGATTGAGCCCTCTGCGACCATGGCGGTAGTGGCCGAGGCCGACAAGCTGCGCCAGCAGGGCATCGACGTGGTGGACTTCGGCGCCGGCGAACCGCATTTTTCCACGCCGCAGCACGTCAAGGACGCTGCTATCGCTGCTATCCAGAATAATTTCTCGAAGTACACCGCCGTGGGCGGAACGGCCGAATTGCGCGACGCCATCGTGCTCCGCCATGCGACTGATTTCCAGTCCGGCTACCGCCGCGAGGAATCCATGGCGTCGGTTGGGGGCAAACACGCCCTGTTCAATGCCATTCAGGTGCTGGTCGATCACGGCGATGAAGTCATTTTGCCGGTGCCGTACTGGGTATCGTTCAAGGACATCGTGCGCTATGCGGGCGGAAATTGCGTGCTGCTGCAGGCCGACGAGAGCCAGGGCTTTCGGGTGACGGCGGAGATGATCGAGCGCCTGGTGACTCCGCGCACCAAAATGATCATTCTGAATTCGCCGTCCAACCCTTCGGGCGCGGTCATGTCGCCGAAGGATTTGAAGGCAGTGGTGCAACTGGCGGCGGAGCGCGGTATCTGGGTGCTCTCCGATGAGTGCTATGTCTATCTGAATTACACCGGCGAACAGTTTTCCGTGGGATCGCTGCGCGAGTATCGCGACCGCATGCTGATCATCGGATCGCTGTCGAAAACTTATGCCATGACGGGCTGGCGGCTGGGCTATGCGCTGGGGCCGGCGGCGGTGATCGCGGCCATGCAGAAGCTGCAGAGCCAGTCCACTTCCAATCCGACCTCCATCGTGCAGAAGGCGGCGGTGGCGGCTTTGAACGGCCCGCAGCAATGCGTGGAAGAGATGCGTCTTGAGTACATCAAGCTTCGCGACCACGTGGTCAGGGGGCTGCGCTCGATTCCGGGCGTGCAATGCACTCTGCCGGAAGGGGCGTTCTACGCCTATCCTAATATTTCGTCCTTCATCGGGCGCGGCGGCATCAAATCAGCTTCGGATGTTGCCGGCCGACTGTTGCGCGAGGCGCATGTGGCCACGGTCCCCGGCGAAGGCTTCGGCACGCGCGAACATATTCGGGTTTCCTACGCCACCTCGGTCACCGAACTGGACCGCGGACTGGAGCGCATGCGCAAGTTCCTGGCGGCGCTGTAGGGCGGGCGCCCTGCCGGAGGCCCTCGGGCTGACTCCAGAGTTGTAACCCACATGCATACCGCGTGAGTGATCTCTATCCATTTTCGATGCAGCCTGCCTTCGACCCGCGTCCCTGGGGCACGCTCGATCTTTCGCCGATTTATCCCAACCACCGGTTCGAGGAAAAAATCGGCGAAGCCTGGCTCACCGGCGACGCCTGCAAAGTGGCGAACGGTCCGCTGAGCGGGCAGTCGCTCTCGGAGTTGAGCTCGCAGTATGGCCGCGAGCTGGTGGGCGAGGCGCCTGCAGATCCCAGCCGCTTTCCCTTGCTCCTGAAGTTTCTCTTTCCCCACGAAAAGCTTTCCATACAGGTGCATCCGGATGACGAGGCCGCCCGCCGGGTGGGGCAGCCCTGGGGAAAGACCGAATGCTGGTACGTGGCTCACGCGAAGCCCGGCGCGCAGATTGGGCTGGGTCTCAAGCCTGGCGTTACTCGCGAGCAGTTCGAGCGCGCCATCACGGAGAAACGCGCCGAGGAACTGCTGAACTGGGTCAACGTTTATCCGGGGGAGATGATTTACGTGGCTGGCGGGACGGTGCATACGCTGGGCCCGGGAGCGATCATCGTCGAAACCCAGCAGCAATCGGACACAACGTATCGTCTCTATGACTATGGACGCCCGCGCGAATTGCATCTGAAAGAAGGCCTCGCTGCCATCAAGGAAAGAGTTGGATCCGGCAAGGTAGTCCGGCCTGCTCCCTCAAATATGAACGGAGGCGCTAATCGGCGCGCGCCCCTGATCTCGTCGCCCTACTTTGTTGTTGAAATGTTCGAGCTCAAGCAGCCGCATTCCTTCCACGCGCAGAACGGCGCCGGAAGAAATTCAGCCCAGATTCTGGTGGGGGTGGAAGGTTGCGGAATTGTCGAAGCTGCCGGCGCGAATCCGGTTACGCTGGCCCGAGGCGATGCCGTAGTCGTACCCGCGGCGGTCGGCGAGTTTCAAGTACGCCCGCAGTGGGCTGTGGAATTTATAAAAGCATTTGTGCCCGGCGAGCGAGTTCCCGAGCCGGAGACGAGATTGTAGCGAAATTTAAGATTTAAGATTGCAGATTGAAATGCCAAGGTTCCAATCTGCAATCTAAAATCTGAAATCTGTAATAGTAAGACTTGTGGCTAAGACAAACTTTCATCCCGTGATTCTCGCCGGCGGCCGCGGCACTCGCTTCTGGCCCCTGAGCCGGCAGCGTCGTGCCAAGCAACTGCTGGCGCTCGACGGAAAGCTGACCATGATCCAGCAGACCGTTGGACGGCTGTTGCCGCTGGCTTCCCCGGCGCGTTTCTGGGTCATCACCAACCAGCATTTGCGGCGCGAGATCATGCGCCAGCTTCCGCGGCTTGGCCCGAAACGGATTCTGGCCGAACCGGTAGGACGCAACACGGCGCCGGCCATCGGTTTGGCTGCATTCATCCTGATGAACAGCGATCCCGATGCGGTGATTGGCTTGTTTCCTTCCGACCACGTAATCGTCGACGAAAAAGGGTATCGCGATGTCTTGAAAAAGGCGATTGGGATTGCGGCGGCGGGAGAAAATATTGTGGTTTTAGGAATCCGACCCACCCGGGCCGAGATAGGCTACGGTTACATCGAGGCCGGTTCCTCCTTTAAGGGCGATGCGCTACGGGTGCGCCGCTTTACGGAAAAGCCGGACGCAGCGCGCGCCGCTGAATTCGTGAAAGCCGGGAACTATTTCTGGAACAGCGGCATGTTCTTGTGGAGCGCCCGCACGCTGACCAAAGCGCTGCTGGAGCACCTGCCGAAAACGGCCGCCTTGCTGCAACAGATTGCGGCCACGTTCGGCACGCGCAAGTTTGCCGCAACGCTTGCCCGGCTCTATCCCCGATGCGAAAACATCAGCATCGATTATGCCGTGCTCGAACCACGCTCGAGCAAGGGAGAGCAGAACTCCAGCATCATCTGCCTTCCCGCAGATTTCGGATGGAATGATCTGGGTTCGTGGACCGCGCTGCATGAGCATCACGCGGCCCGGCAGCAGCCCAAGGACGACAACCTGATCGCTGCGGAGGGATGGTTTGCTCTCAATGCCGGAGGCAATTACATTCACGCACCCGGAAAATTTGTCGCAGCGTTGGGCGTAAACAACCTGGTCGTAGTAGAAACGGACGACGCTTTACTGATCACCACTCGCGACCAGGCCCAGGAGGTTGGGAAAGTGGTGAAGTATCTGGACGAACAGAAGCTGCGTAGTCTGGTGTAGCAGTCGTCAGTCGTCGGTCGTCAGCTTTCAGAAAGAATCAAAGACGCCGATCTGCTGACGACTGACGACCGACGACTGACGACTGCATATGATCAAATTTGGCACTGACGGCTGGCGCGGCATTATCGCGGACGATTTTACGTTTGAGAATGTTCGCCGCGTGGCGGGCGGGATTGCATCCTATGTGCTCCGTCATGAAGATGCGGCCCGCGGGGTCATCATTGGTTACGACACGCGATTTCTGTCTCAGCACGCGGCCCGAACCGCAGCTGAGGTCATTGCCGGGGCGGGCATTCCGGTACAGATCACGTCAGACTCCACCCCGACGCCGGCGATTTCGCTGGCCGTAAAGAGCCAGGGTGCTGCCGGCGGAGTGGTCGTTACCTCCAGTCACAATCCCTGGAACTGGAACGGGGTCAAATTCAAGGCCAGGTTTGGCGGCTCGGCCACGCCCGCCATCATGAAGGTGATTGAAGAAGAAGTGGGTGCCGGGGCGATGCCCAAAGGGCAGGCGGCTTCCATCAAGGAAGTTGACCTCAAACCGGCATACATAGAGGCCATCTCGCGGTTTGCCGATCTTGATCTCATCGCCAAGGCAAAGTTCAGGTTCGCGGTGGACTCCATGTACGGTTCGGGACGCGGCGTGCTGACCCGGATTTTCCAGGATCGCGGCATCGACTACGTCGCCATCCGGCAGGAGTTGAATCCGCTATTCCCTGGCATCAATCCGGAGCCGATCGAACCCCACGTAGAAATGCTGCGCCAGACGGTACTGAAAGAAAGTTGCCATGCCGGTCTGGCGGTTGACGGCGACGCGGACCGCATCGGCGCCATTGCCGAAGACGGCAGCTTCGTGGATTCGCACAAATGCTTCTCCGTGCTCTTGCGTTGGGCCCTGGAACGGAAGAAGTGGCCCGGGGACGTAGTGCGCGCCTTCAACACCACCGGCATGGCAGACCGCATCGCCGCCAGGTACGGGCGCAAGCTGATCGAGTGTCCTATCGGATTCAAGTACATCGCCGACCTGATGATGGAACACGAAATTGTGGTGGGAGGAGAAGAATCCGGCGGGATCGGATATTCGCGTTATCTGCCGGAGCGTGACGGCACCCTCAACTGCCTGTTGCTGGCCAACGTCATGGCCGAGGAGGGCAAGCCGCTGGGGCAGCTGGTGGCCGATCTGCAGCGCGAGTACGGGCCGCATTATTACGGACGCCGCGATCTGCACATCACGGAAGAGATGAAGCAAAGCGCG
>DATGYF010000654.1:0-2111 GCA_035298145.1 Terriglobales bacterium
GAATTCGGCTTTCGTCATTTGCCTATCGTGGATGGCAAGGAGCTAAAAGGGCTGGTTTCGTCCCGCGACATTCTGTTGCAGTACATTGCCCAGAAAGAATCCGAGCAGGGCCGCATGGCGGTATGAGGTGGAACGTGTGGGTGGACACTCCTGTCCGACGCCTTTGACCTTGATACCATTGCAACACAACGAACAAATTCAACCGCAAAGGCGCCGGACAAGAGTGTTCGACCCACACGTTCCAAGCCAAACCTCATGACTCATCCGACCGCAGCCTTCAAAATCAAGCGATTCCAGCAGATTGTTGTCATCGCCCTTTTATCGCTGGCCAGCCTCAGGACGTACGCCGCCGAAGCCAGCAAAGCCACGCCCGAGTCGGGTCTCGGCCCCATCCTCACTTACATCTCCTCAGGTTGGGACACGCTGACTCGTTCCATGACGGACTGCCAGACCGTGGTTGATCCCAAGTTAACCGAGGCTTCGGTGCTGTATTTGCCGGCTGATTTCCCCGCATCACCGGCGGTGCAGGACCTGCAGAAGCGTTGCAAGGTGCAGGTGCGGCCTCTGCCTGCCGTTATTACCGCCCCCGGACAGATTGATCCCAGCAAGATCGCTCCCGGCTTGTTGTACCTGGAGAACAAATACGTGGTTCCCGGCGGCCGCTTCAACGAGATGTACGGATGGGACAGCTATTTCATCATTCTCGGGCTGGTGCGCGCCGGACGCCTTGACCTGGCCCGGGGCATGGTGGACAACTTCTTTTTCGAGATCGAGCATTACGGCACCATCCTGAATGCGAATCGTGCCTACTATCTGACGCGCTCCCAGCCGCCCTTTCTGACCTCGATGATCATGGAGGTGTACCGAGCCGACAAATCGTCTGGTCATGAGAATCGGGGCTGGCTGGAAAAGGCGTACGCCTATGCCAGCAAGGACTATGAAACCTGGAACCGGGAGCCGCACCTCGCCGGGTCCACCGGCCTTTCGCGCTATTACGACTTCGGAAACGGCCCGGCCCCGGAGAGCTTGAAAGATGAAGCGGGAAGCTATCGCAAGGTTGCAGGCTACTTCCTGCTGCACCCGCAGACCGGCCGGAACTATCTGGCTGAAAATGCCGGCGACACTGATTCCGTGGGTTTCCAGTTCTCGGCACAGGTCTGCGATGCCGCGACCACCATGGCAAAACCGGAGTGCGAACCGGCGCGGAGGATTTCACTTACCCCTGACTATTACAAGGGCGACCGCTCCATGCGCGAATCGGGGTTCGACATTTCCTTTCGCTTTGGACCCTATGGCGCCGCGACTCATCACTATGCTCCCATCTGCCTGAACAGCCTGCTCTACAAAACCGAAAAAGACCTGCAGGCGATGGCGGAGATCCTCGGGCGCAAGGACGAAGCGCAGAAGTGGCTGCAACGGGCGGACCTGAGAAAGGAACGGATCCAGAAATATCTGTGGGACCCCGGGCGCCGGTTGTTCTTCGATTACGATTTCGAAACCGGGGTGCGCTCCTCCTACGAATACATAACCACGTTTTATCCCCTGTGGGCTGGACTGGCCACCCCGGAGCAGGCGCAGGAACTGGTCCGCAATCTGGGCATTTTCGAACAGCCCGGAGGACTGGCCATGAGCAGCAACTTCGCTGACGTGCAATGGGATTATCCCTACGGCTGGGCGCCCACGCAGATTGTCGCCATCGAAGGCCTGCGGCGATATGGATTCAACGATGATGCCAATCGGATTTCCTATAATTTCCTGGCTACGATCGCGGAGAATTTTCGCCGTGACGGGACCATTCGCGAGAAGTACAACGTGGTCACTCGTTCCTCGGAGTCAGGCGTGCACGCGGGATATCAGCAGAACGTGATCGGATTCGGCTGGACCAACGCCGCCTTCCTGCTGTTCCTGCATGAGCTGCCGAAAGATATGGCGGAGCGCCTGGCCAAAGAGCAGGCGGGGAAGACGCCGGAAAAAATGCAATGAATGTCATCGTGGAAAAGTGGGAAGGGCTCGGCCAGAAGCCGCATGACCTGTAGCCCCATGCGGCACGACTTAAGTCGTGCCCTTCCACGTTTGCAAATCTGGGTCGTCCTTAAGCGAGAAGCCTATGG
>DATGYF010000655.1:0-1701 GCA_035298145.1 Terriglobales bacterium
TGAGATCGAAGACCCATACCTGATCGTCACCCTGGACGAAGCCTGCCGGATGCAACAAGTGGGCGAGGCCTGGTTCGCGGACCTGTCGCAGGTGCCGACGCAAGCCATCTCGATGTCGGTGCGCCAGATTCTGAAGGCGAAGGAGATTCTTGCGGTGGTACCGGACACGCGCAAGGCGCAAGCGATCAAAGCGTGCTTTGAAGGCGAGATCAGTCCCATGGCTCCGGCCTCAATCCTGCGCACGCATCCGAATGCGACCGTGTATCTGGACACAAATTCCGCGGCGCTGCTCAGCCCGGCTGTGTTGGCTTCCGCTTAAGATGTGATCGCCACGGAATCGAGGCCCGTCTATCACCCGCCGTCCCCATGCCATGGCGCCAGCCGGACAGTCGAATGTCATCAGGCCGCGGGTCATTTCCTCCCTGCGCTGGTGGATTGCCAGTCTGCTGTTTGCCTCGACAGTCATTAATTACATCGACCGTCAGACGCTCTCGGTGCTTGCGCCTTACCTCAAGCTGGAACATCACTGGAGCAACAGCGACTACGCCAACATCGTGATCGCGTTCCGGGTCGCTTACTCGTTGGGCATGGCGCTGTGCGGGCGGTTCGTGGATCGCGTTGGTACCCGGCGTGGTCTGACCTTCACGGTCGTCTGGTATTCGGTGGTCTCGGTGCTGACCTCGCTGGCAACGGGCTTCCGCAGTTTTGCAGGATTTCGTTTTCTGCTGGGAGCAGGAGAATCCGCGAACTGGCCGGCCGCGACGAAAGCCGTCTCTGAGTGGTTTCCCAGGCGGGAGCGCGGACTGGCCACGGCTTTCTTTGACAGCGGATCTTCAGTCGGAGGGGCCATCGCGCCCTTTATCGTTTTGTGGATTTACTTTCGCTGGGGATGGCGTCCGGCATTCATGATTCCGGGCGTGCTCGGTTTTATCTGGTTGATGGCATGGCGCCGGTTTTACTATCCGCCGGAGACCCATCCGAGCATCGGCGCGGACGAGTTGGCGATGATCATGGCAGACCGGGAGTCCAATTTACCGGCCGCCAGCCGCAAGCGTCCGCGGTGGGCCGAGCTCTTGAAACTGCCGCAGACCTGGGGAACGATCATCGCGCGGACGTTCACCGACCCCGTGTGGTTTTTCGTTACCGACTGGTTTCCGATTTACCTGGTGGCGAAAGGAATCGAACTGAGGAGCGGGTTGATTGCGGTGTGGATACCGTTCGTCGCCGCCGATGCGGGCAACTTCTTTTCGGGATGGATATCCGGCTACCTGGTGCGCCGGGGATGGTCGCTGGGGGCGGCCCGAAAGGCGCTGGTCATTTTTGGCGGGATCGGCGTCACCCTGCTCATCCCTACGATTTTTACCACCAATCTGTACTGGCTGGCGTTTCTCTTCGGACTGGCGACCTTCGCCTATGCGGCTTTCTCGACCATGGCCAACGTGCTGCCCTCGGACCTTTACCACAGCGACTCGGTGGCTTCAGTCAGCGGCATGGGAGGCGCGGGCGCGGGGATCGGGACCATCGTTGCCTTCAAGCTGATCGGATATTTTTCCGATGCCCGCCAGGCGGCGGCAACGCATTCGTTTGATCCGATCGTGATTACCGCGGGGCTGGTTCCGTTCGTGGGGATGATTCTGGTCCTGTTGCTGGTGCGGAATACCAAGGCAACCGATGCGGGGCTGGTGCGGCGTATTTGAGGTT
>DATGYF010000656.1:0-7640 GCA_035298145.1 Terriglobales bacterium
CGCGCTCAAGCCTCCCGGATTTTTCCGCAACCGGCTAGGGACGCACAAATTCGCAGAACTTCTTTTCCAGCCGGCACGCTTCCTGATACTCCTTGCGCGCGGCCTGCGGACTGTTCGAACGCTGGTACGCGAACCCCAGATTGAGATGGGCCTCGGCCAGATTGGGGTCGAGTTTGAGGGCATGCTTATAGCTGTCAATTGCCTTGCGTAGTTGTCCGGTCCGGCTCAGCGAGATGCCCAGGAAATTGTAGAGAGGCGCCTCGTCCACTCCCAACTCGGCGGCTTTGGCCAGGTGTTTCGCTGCTTCCGGGTAATTCTGCTGTTGAAATTGCAGCATGCCGAGATCGCGTCGCAGAGAAGCAAAATTCGGCTGGATGGAAACCGCCTTCTCCATGTCGGCGATGGCAGCGGCCTTGTCCGTCTTCGATTTGATGAAGCCGCGCTCGTACCAGGCGCGGTAGTTCTGCGGATTGAACTTCAGCGCTTTGTCCAGCCATGCTTTGGCTTCGTCTGTTCGGCCAAGGTTCAGCAAGGCGCGCGCCAGTGCGGCCATGGCCTGATCGAAATTCGGATTCAAGTCCAGGCACTTTTGCAGTTCGGTCGCGGCCTCGTCCCAGGCCTGCCGGCGAAGCGCATTCTCCCCCAACATGAACGACACGACATACATTCCGGGATCGCTTTCGCGGACCTTCGCCAGCAAGCCCTTGCCGCGATCAACGTTGCCTGCCTGAAAGGCATCGGCTGCCTCGAGGATGGCGTTGAACTCCCACAACTTGCTCTTGGGATCGGGCAGGCCCGCCGCTAGTGCCTCGGGCGAGACCGGCGAGCGGTAGGCGACATAGCCCAAGGCCTGCAGTTTCTCGAGGGCGTCCGGACTCAGGCCGGAGGTCGCGGGTTCACCAGGCTTGAATGGATTCTGCCGGAGCAGTGCCTGCAGCTTATCCTCCAGCACCGCGACCGTCGCCGTCTGTTGTGGAGCCAGGTTATTTTTCTCCTGAGGATCAGCGATCACGTCGTAGAGTTCGCGGGTGGGCGCCTGGATGTAGTGATAGCGGCTGGTCTGCAGGGCGTGCAGCGGGCTCCAGCCGAATGAACTGAAGGCGTAGAAACTTTCGCTGTAAGCGGCATCCTCACTCTCTGCTTTGTTGCCCAGAAGCCCGGGATGTGGGAACTGTTTTTGAATCTCATCTTTCATTCCGGCCAGGCGGGTCAGAGTTGGGGCCACCGCCACCGTCTCCACTGGCGCAGACACGCGGCCCGGCCGGAATCCGCTTCCCGCGGGCGGTTTGACGATCAGTGGAATGTGAACAGTCGAGTTATAGACAAAGAAGCCATGTTCTTTTTCGCCGTGCTCGCCCAGTGACTCTCCATGATCGCTGAGCACGACGATGGCAGTGCGATCGTAAAGCCGGTTCTGCTTGAGCCAGGCGATCAGGCGCCCCAGTTCGTGATCGGCGTAAGCGATTTCGCCGTCATAGGGATGCGAGCGGTACTGAGTGCGAAAGGGTTCCGGCGGATCGTACGGACTGTGCGGATCATACAAGTGCAGCCAGAAGAAGAACGGCCGTCGAGCTGGTTTCTGCAGCCAGGAAATCGCATGCGTGACACTCTCCCCCGCCTTGCGGTCCACCAGACCTACATCCTTGTGTAGAAATGCCTGGGCCGAAAAAGCGTCGTCGTAGAAGTCGAAGCCACGCGCCAGCCCCCAGCTGCGGTCCAGTACAAATGCGCTCACCACCGCGCCCGTGGCGTACCCCTGCTGCTTGAAAACCTGGGCGACCGAACGGAAGCGCGGGTCGAGAGGCTGCCCGGTAAAGTCCTGCACACCGTTCTGAAAGGGATAAGTACCCGTCAGGATCGCGGCATGCGACGGCCAGGTGAGTGGCACCTGGGAGATGGCGCGCTCGAAGACAACGCCATCGCGAGCCAGGGCGTCCAGGGTTGGGGTCTTCACGTCTGTAGCGCCGTAGCAGCCGAGGTGATCGGCGCGGAGGGTGTCTATGGTGATAAGTATCACGTTCGGGGCCGCACGCCGGGGCGGGACGGCGGCCGCCAACCCGGCTGAGAGCAGAACCGCCAGCAGCATCGGAAGGTGGAGAATGTGTTTCAATGAATTTCGACTACAGATCGAATTATTGCGGGCGCCCCGGCTGCGCCTTGCGCATCTCTTCCTCGGCCTCGGCGGTCAGTCCCCTGGCTGACAACGCTTTCGCCAACGCCGCATGATTGCCGGGGTCCTGCGGCGCCAGTTCCACCGCACGCCGCAGCTCGCTGAGCGCATCATCCACCTGGCCCTGGTACAGCAGAATTTCTCCCAAAGCGCGGTGCCCGGGAGCATACTCGGGCGCGATCGTGACTGAGGAACGAAACGCGCCCGCGGCTTCGCTCATCATCTGCTTCTGCACATACGCCGCTCCCAGGTTGTAAGCTGCGGAAAAATTACTGGGGTCGAGTTCCAGCGTCCTTTTCAGGATCGCAATTGCGTGATCAAAGTCCCCGGCGCGAGCATACGCCAGACCCAATTGAAAACTTGCCAGAGCATAATCCGGGCTGAGTTGCATGACCCGCTGCAGGTGTTCAACTGATTTGGGGAAGTCGTGCATGCGATAGTAGTTCAATCCCAGCAGATAGTGCACGGGGACGGAATCAGGATCGCTCTTGAGCGCCTGATTGAACTTCTCCGTGGAGTCGACGTAGTCGCCGTGCTGGCTTTCGGCAATCGCGTCCGAAATCAGTTCATACGCCTGGATGCGGTCCTTGGGATCGGGCAAGGCGCGATCGGTGATGGTGGGAGTGCCGCCGCCGGAAAACCCGGCATAGCCGAGGGATTTCAGCCGCTCCATCAATGCGGGATCGAGGCCTGTCTTTTCGGCCAGTTCAGGGCCGGCGCTGTACAACTGAATTACCTTGGCCAGACGGGCCCGCATGACCTCCGCCACGGCCTTCTTGTCGGCAAACAGATTGCGGGTTTCGCCCGGATCTTTGGTCAGGTCGTAGAGTTCGGGTTTGGGCGCGTCAATGAAGTGATAATTTTCCGTCTCGACGCCGCGCAGTTCGCTCCAGTTGAAGTGCAGGCGGGGCAGAAAGGTCTCAGCGTACAGAGTGCGGTCTTCGCCCGCCTCTTTTGTCTTCATCAGGGGAAGCAGGTTCTGACCTTGTACCTGGGCGGGAACATCGATCTTCAATTCCTGAAGCACGGTGGGCATCAGGTCAGCAAGATTCACCAGGCCGGGCACCACGCGGGGAGAAACTGGGCCCGGCAGATGAATGATGAATGGCACATGCAGCGTGGCGTTGTAGATGAAGAAGCCATGGGTTTTTTCTCGATGCTCGCCCAGGCTCTCGCCGTGATCGCCGCTGAGAACGATCATCGTATTGTCATACAGACCCTTGGATTTCAGGAAATGAATGAGGCGCCCCACCTGCGAGTCCGCGAACGCGATTTCTCCGTCGTAGGGGCGGTCCCGGTATTCGGCTGCATACGGCGCCGGGGGATGATAGGGATAATGCGGATCGTACAAGTGCATCCAGAGAAAAAACTTCTTCTGATCATTCTTGCTGAGCCAGTCCAGGGCCACATCGGCCACCACATTGCCGGGGCGCTCCATCTCTTCCAGATTTGATTCCTGCAGGCGATTGAAATCGAAGTGGTCGTAGTAGAAATCAAATCCGCGATTCAATCCAAAGCGCGAATCCAGCACCGCCGATCCGATCACGGCGCCAGTTAAATATCCATGTTCCTTAAGCACGGAAGCCAAGGTGGGCTGGCCCTGGCCCAGCTTGTTGGCGGCGAAATCATGCATGCCGCTCCGCATGGGATAAGTTCCGGTAAACATCACTGTGTGCGAGGGCAGCGTGACCGGCACCGCGGTGTAGGCCCGCTCAAAGCGCGCACCGTCCCCGGCCAACGCGTCGATGTTCGGTGTGCGGATCTGCTTGTAGCCGTAGCAGCCGAGATGGTCGGCGCGTAGCGTGTCGATGGTGATGACCACCACATTCGGCGCCGCAGCCGGCGCCGCGAATGCGGCAGATGACCAGAGCAGCAGGCTGGCGGTCACGAGGACTGCAAGGGACCGGTAGGAAATCATCGGATAGCAAAATTATATCCCAGCAATGCCACGCTCCAGGACGATCGCATCGGCTGATTATGCTAGTCTGAAATGCGTGAAGGCCGCTCGAATACTGGTAGTTTTCTGGTTCGCCTCTGCTGTTCTTGGGGTAGGACAGAGGCAGAAAAATGCCGCCAAGCCTGACATTTTTCTGGTCACCATCGACACCCTCCGCGCCGACCACGTCCATTGCTACGGCTACGAAAGCATTCAGACGCCGGCGCTGGATGGTCTGGCAAAAGACGGCATTCGTTTCAGTCACGCGTTTACTCCCAGCCCGATCACGAACACATCCCACACCACCATCCTGACCGGCCTGCTGCCCAGCAGCCATGGCGTCACTGATTTTGCCGTGCCTCTGGCACCGACCCATCCCACCCTGGCAACGCTGCTGAAGGCGAACGGCTACCACACCGCGGCGTTCATCGGCGCCGTCATCCTCGACAGCAACACTCTCGCCCCGGGACTGGATCGCGGCTTCGATTTCTACGACAACTTCCCTGCGCAGCCCAAAACAAAATCGCGCTGGGGCCGGGTTGAACGCCGAGGCGCGGATGTAGTGCAACACGCGGAAGCATGGATGGCCGCGCATCCCGCCGGCCCGCATTTCCTCTGGGTCCATCTCTACGATCCCCATGATCCCTACGAGCCGCCTCCACCGTATTCGCAGACCTATAAAGACCGTCTGTACGACGGGGAGATTGCCTACGCTGATTCCGTCCTGGCTGGATTTGTCGGCTATCTCAAAAAGACGGGCCGCTACGACAACGCGATTATCGTCGTGGTGGGAGACCATGGCGAAGGGCTGGGCGAGCATCACGAGGAAACGCACGGAATTTTTCTCTACGATTCCACCACTCACGTGCCCCTCATCATGAAGACGCCCGGCGGCGGGAATCCGGGGAAGGCAGTTGACGCCCAGGTGCGAACCACAGACATCCTGCCCACAGTCACGGGCCTGTTGGGTATCGCTCCGCCTGAGGTCCTCGACGGCGAGTCGCTGGAGCCTTACCTGGCCGGCACCGGGAATGAAGATCGCACCGCCATCGGAGAAACCGACTATCCCCTGCGCTTCGGCTGGGC
The DNA here is from genome assembly GCA_035298145.1 of Terriglobales bacterium. Lineage (GTDB taxonomy): Bacteria > Acidobacteriota > Terriglobia > Terriglobales > Acidobacteriaceae > JAIQFF01. Next base: position 5,193 of record DATGYF010000656.1, read on the forward strand.
GCCCCTGCGCTCGGTGCGCGCCGGGGGGCTCAAGTTCATCGAGGCGCCGCGGCCGGAGTTATACGATCTGCACGCTGATCCGGGAGAATTGACGAACCGCTACCAGACGTCGGATGCAGCCGTACAGAAATTTCGCGGAATGCTGTCGGAAATCAAGGCCAATGCATCCGCGCCTGTGTCGAACCTGCCCGATCCCAAGGACAAGATCGACGAACAGAACCTGCTGCACACCGCGATGATGGCATCGGATGACAATCGTACTGACGAAGCGCGCCAGGCGCTGGAAAAGGTCCTGCAACTCGATCCCAAATCGCCCACCGCGTTGCGTCAATTGGGAGAGCTGGAGTTTCACTCCGGAGACTTCGCCCTGGCCGCCGAGCACTTGAAGCAGGCGAGGCAGGTCCGTCCCGAAGACTCGACCGCTGCGTTCTATGAAGGCCAGGCGCGGGAAAAGACTGGTGACTTCGCCGGAGCGCGCGATGCGCTTGAAGCCAGCCTGAAGCTTACTCCCAGCCAGTTTCCGGCACGGCTTCTGCTAGGCCAGGTTTATCTCGCTCTCAAGGACCGCAAAAACGCGGAAGACCAGTTTGAAGCCGCACTGCTATTGCAGCCCAAGAGTGCAGAAGCGCAACTCGGCTTGACCCAGGCACAGCGCCTGGGAAAGTCCGGCCATTGAGGAGCGAGCACTCACGACGGTAATCTGGAGGGTGCCCTGTCCAAGCATTGCTTGGGGCGGGGATTTTAGTTCTCCATCAGCGAACCGAACCTCATGTGAAGAAACTTTGCGTGCTTCAGCATGAACTCCCGCCCAATCGGAGCCTGGACGGGACACCCTCCAGATATCACTTGTTAAAATCTCTGCACTGTGATATAATAATATAGGAACGTATATCTTTAAGCGAATGAACTCGCTGTGCGAACCGTCGCCCCTCAGGAGAACTCATGATGGAAAAGAAAATCCAGATTCCCACCGCCGGCGGGACCACCGAAGGCGTCATCTATTTTCCGGGAGATACAGGGTGCTGGCCGGGGGTGATTCATTACACCGACATCGGAGGCATTCGGGCTTCCCATGAAGAAATGGCGCGGCGGCTCTCGGCGGAAGGCTACGTCGTCCTGATGCCCAATGTGTTCTTCCGCACCCGAGCGTTGCCGCTTTTCGATTTTCCCTTGAAGTTTGGCGAAGAGCGCACTACAAAACGCCTGGTCGAACTCTCCACTCCCCTGACCCCCGAGGCCATCACAAGCGACGCCTCGAATTACGTGAACTTCCTGGCGCGGCAGGATTCAGTCAAACCCGGCCCCATGGGAGTGGTGGGATACTGCTTTACCGGCAAGATGGCGCTTTACACAGCGTTTTCGCGGCCGGACCGGATTGCCGCTGCCGCGTCGTTCCACGGCGGAGGGCTGGCTACAGACGCGCCTAATAGCCCACACCTCATTCTGGGACCGTTGATCACGGCCCGGCTATATTTCGGACACGCCGTCAGCGACAAAGGCATGCCGGCCGAAGCCATCGCCAGGCTCAACCGTGCCCTCGAAGCCTGGGGAGGCAGCTATGAGAGTGAAGTGTACGACGGCGCATACCATAGCTGGACCGTGCCCGACAGTCCGGTTTATAACCAGCCCCAGGCCGAGCGGGCGTTTGAGAAGCTGACAAGCCTATTCGCGGAGACCTTGTAGCGCCGGCGTCCCGCCGGCTGTCTGGCGGGCGCGGGCGCCCGCGCCCTCGAGAGTTAAGCTTAAGGTCAAAAGCCGCGGGCGAGGGCGCCCGCGCCACACGGGTTCAGCCTTTTGCGATTTTCTCCAACTGCTGCAGATGGTTGAGGTCGTGGCCGGCCATCATTCGCATGACGTGGTCCACGGTTTCCTTGCCGCGTTCCGAGTGCTGGCCGTAGTTCTCCCATAAACGGCGGGGCACGGACGTCAGCAACCGCAGATTGTTCTTCCGCAGGGTGTTGAAGGTTTCGATCGAAACCCTGGGGTCGCGGCGGTTGTAGCTGAAAGTCTCAGCCCAGGCATCCTGATCGAAGGCCTGAATCGGGGTGCCGTTGGACGCCAGCATAAGACGCAGGCGGAAGCCGACAACCAGTTCCGCGTCCGCCAGGTGAGCGAGGATCTCAGCAATGGACCACTTTCCCGGCGCCGGACGCCGGGTCAGCTGCTTCTTGCTGAGTCCCTTGACCAGGGCAGTCAACTTGCGCGGAGTGGCCTGCTGCAGGCGCAGCGGCTCCTTCCCGCGGCTGTGATTGAGCATGCGTTCGGTGTACTGCTGCGGCGTTTCCTGCATGGCGCTCCTCCTCATATACGAAACACTGTTTTGTTAAGCCAGCCTTAAAATGCGAAGGGAGCGCCACCAGCGGCGCTCCCTTTGACTGCGAATTCGTGTGCAATCCGGCTACGGAAATATACTACTGGAAAATATCGGCCAGCAACAGGATTCCAGAA
>DATGYF010000657.1:0-2297 GCA_035298145.1 Terriglobales bacterium
ACGCGAACTGGAGAAACATCCGACCATCGAGGCCACGGAGGCGGAGTATCAAATCAAGCAGGCCCGGGCCGCAAATAACGACGCTCGGGTCGAGAAACTCGAAGCTGACACGAATCAACAGCGCGCCCGGGTACTGGGAACAGCGGGGGAATGGAAGCTGTATCGAGCGGCCTTCGCCTCCATGGTCGCCGAATCCGCCGCGGAGCAGGGCGCTTCGACCAGCGGGTCATTGAGCATGAGTGGCTCTTTGAAGAAGTTCTTCCGGAAGCTGGACGAGGCCGGCACCGCTGTGGCGGACCGCAATGGCGCACTCTGGATGGAGTTTTCGGATGGTGACGAGTCATCCCGAATAGGCCTGAGCGCCAACAACGTCTTCAGTTCAGGCACGGACACAGACCTGGCCTATCAACTGGTCCTGGCCCGCGTCGGGCACGTCCTGAAAAGTCCCAAACACAGCCGCGAGAGCATGGTGGAATTCAAGAAGGACTGGAACCTGCTGCAATCCGTCCGCTCCAACCGCGCCAGCGCTTTCGCCAAGGCTGCGCCCGCCTCCGGCCTCGGAGACAGTGAACTGCCCGGCACCGAATAATACCGCGCCCTGCCAGAGCGCAAAACATTTCCTATCTAGTGCAAAGCAATTCAACCCAGGCGGCCGCTTGTCCCCCTGCGTCCTTTGCGGTTCTTCTTTGCGTCCTTTGCGGTGAAGGGTTTGAGCTCGCCCTATGTCACACACGCAAATCCTAAACCGCAAAGGTCGCAAAGAAGAAACGCAAAGGACGCAAAACGAACCAGGGCGTCATCGAAATTTCATCACTCCACTGCCTGTCTTTCTTGCTATGATTCTCTTCCTGCCATGCGTTGTGTCCGCAGATGCGTCCGGATTGTTCCGCTGTTCCTGACGTTTGTCCTGGCGTTTGGAGAAGCAGGTTCGCCAGGTCCCGTGATTTCAACTGAGAGTCGCGCCGCCGCGCCCGCCATGGTTATCGGTTTCGTCGGGGGTTTCGTCAAGCACAATGATCGCGTGCACAGCACGGTTCAGGTCGTCGAACACCTGCGCAACGAATACCCCGATGGCGTGTATGTACAGAGTTTCGCGAACCGTCACCGCGACCGGGCTTACAAGGAAGTTCTGCGACGCCTGGATGGGAACCACGACGGTAAGTTGTCAGCGGAGGAAAAACAGCAGGCCCGCATCATCATCTTCGGGCACAGTTGGGGCGCGTCCGAGACTGTATCTCTGGCGCGCGCGCTCCAACGCGACGGCATTCCCGTTCTGCTCACCGTCCAGGTGGACAGCGTGGCCAAGATCGGCCAGAACGATGCCCTGATTCCCGCCAACGTGGAACAAGCGGTAAATTTCTACCAGCCCCATGGCATCGTGCATGGGCGTCCCCAGATTCGAGCTGCGGACCCGGCACGGACTGAAATTCTGGGTAACTACCGCTACGACTACAAGGCCAATCCCATCAGCTGCGAAGGATACCCCTGGTTCGATCGCTTCCTGGTAAAGGCACACACCGAAATTGAGTGCGATCCCAAGGTGTGGAGCCAGGTGGAGTCGTTGATCTACTCGAAACTCTCCCCGGAAGCGCGCAACACCGCCGCACGCTGAGAATACGTGGGGACAGCCGCCCTCGGCTGTCCAGTCGAGCGCAGCTCGACCATCTCTTGCGGGAAGGCAAATAGCGGAGCTTCGCTCCGCTGGACAGCCGAGGGCGGCTGTCCCCACGTGGGTTACGGCTAGCCGAACAACCGCATGAATCCTGACGGTGCCAGGTCCGGCACCAGGAACGCGGCATCGCGGCGCCCGGCAACCCGGGCTACGCATTGCGCGGCCGCGTAGCCGCTGCGTACTGCGCCTTCCATGGTGGCCGGCCATCCCGTGGCCGTCCAGTCTCCCGCCAGAAAGATGCGGGGCCAGACCGTCTCTGGACTGGGCCGGTGCGATTCGATGCCCGGGCGGGGGGAGTAGGTGGCGTGGACTTCCTTGATCACCGTGGACTTCACCAGGTTCGCGGCCCGCGCCCCGGGAAAAAACTCGCGCAGTTCGGCCAGCGCCAGATCGATAATTTCCTGCCGCGATTTCTCGACCAGAGTCTTCGACGAGCTCACTACCAGTTCGACATAACTATTCTCCGGGCCTGCGCCCGGCGTCCCCAGCAGCTTCGATTTGTGGAACATCCACTGAATGGTGCGATCGAGCAGCACGGCGTGGTCAAGCTCGGTGATCTGGCGATCGAACCACATATGAATTCCTGTGATCGGCGAAGTCTCGAAGCGGCTCAGGGTCTGCCGCA
>DATGYF010000658.1:0-1549 GCA_035298145.1 Terriglobales bacterium
AGGCTCGTGGACGGTTACGCTGAGCCACGAGTTACTCGAAATGCTGGCAGATCCTTGGATCAACTGGTGCGCGCAAGGCTCCGACGGAAAAATCTATGCGCTGGAAGTCTGTGACGCAGTCGAGGCCGACGAATTGGGCTACGAGATCGATGGCGTGCTGGTTTCAGATTTCATCACACCATCGTGGTTTGAGCCCACACATGCCGATCGGGTGGATTTCAAGCGGCGTGTCCGGAATCCCCTGCAGCTTGCTGCGGGAGGATATATCTCGGTGCTGGATGCGGGCGGCGGCTGGACGCAGGTTGCAGCGCAGGGCCAACCTTCCGTCCCGATTCCGTCGGGCAGCAGGAGACAACGGCGCAACATGCGAAAGACGGAGTGGAGGAAAAGCCTGCCGGGCTAAATAACCTACTTCCTGCGCCAGCGAACCCCGTCCTTGGTGATTTCGACCAGCAGGCCGGCTGAGGTCAATTCGGCGCGGATGGCATCCGAGAGCTGAAAATTTCGCGCCCGGCGAGCGGCTTCCATTTCGGATATTTTCGCTTCGATCGCGGCATCGGTCAGGCTTTGGGTTTCAACCGCGGCCAGCAATTCCGGGCTGACATCCTGCTCGCGTCCTTCCGCTCTGGCCCATTCGAGGATGGCTTTCATCTTGGGCGCATCGTCATCCCGCAGGACGGCAAAGATTTCGTCAAACGTGTCGAGCGCGGCCAGCAGCGGTGCGACATCATCTCTGTTCATCCGTCCGTTATCGATCGCGACGTTGGCTTTGCGCACCATGTCAAAGATCGCCGCCAGCGCCTGGGCCGTGTTGAGATCGTCATTCAGGGCGGACGCCATGCGTTCTACGGCTTCGTCGGCCAGATTGGAGTCGGCGGAACCGGAGGGGAACTGTCCGGTCTTCAGGCGCAACTGGAAATTGCGCAGCTTTTCCACGTTGCTGGCCATCTGCTTCAATCCGTCGAAAGTGAAATTGAGCTGATGGCGATAGGGTGCCGACGCCAGCAACAGGCGGATCGCAGAAGGCTTGTAGCCCCGGAGCGCCAGATCGCGCAAGGTGAAGAAATTGCCCGCGCTCTTGGACATCTTTTCGCCTTCGACCAGCAGAAAGCGGGCGTGAAACCAGAAGTGAACAAAGGGCTTTCCGGTCAGCGCTTCGGACTGCGCGATTTCGTTTTCATGATGCGGGAAAATAAGGTCCTCGCCGCCGGCGTGTAAATCGAACGTCTCTCCCAGTTCCTGCATGGACATCGCCGAACACTCGATGTGCCAGCCCGGCCGGCCGGGTCCGATCGGACTTTCCCAGAATGCTTCCCCTGCTTTGGGCGCCTTCCACAGCGCGAAGTCACGGGCACTGTCTTTTTCATATTCGTCCACATCCACACGCGCGCCGTCCTCCATACCTTCGAAGTCTTTCTTGGAGAGCTTGCCGTAGCCGGGAAACTTCGCGATGCGAAAGTAATACGACCCGTCATCGGTACGGTAGGCAAAGCCTTTCTTCACCAGCGCCGCAACGAAGCGGGCCATCTCTTCGATATGGTCGGTGGCG
>DATGYF010000659.1:0-12852 GCA_035298145.1 Terriglobales bacterium
TTTTCATGGTAGCGACCGAGCAGACTTTAGCCACCGGCAAGCAATTGGACATGCTGTGCATCAACACCATCCGCACCCTGGCGATGGATGGGGTACAGCAGGCGAACTCCGGGCATCCGGGCGCGCCCATGGCATTGGCGCCCGTAACTTACAGCTTGTGGCAGCAATTCCTGCGATACGATCCTGCCGACCCGGTCTGGCCCAATCGCGACCGCTTTATTCTGTCGAATGGGCACGCTTCCATGCTGCTGTACGCCATGCTGTACCTGGCACAGGTGCGCGGCGTCAACCCCGAGTACGAACGCCTGGGTGATTTCGCGGTCACGCTCGACGACATCAAGAAGTTTCGCCAGCTCGACAGCAAAACTCCTGGACATCCCGAATACCGCTGGACTGCGGGGGTTGAAACCACCACCGGCCCTCTCGGCCAGGGCGTGGGCAACAGCGTGGGCATGGCGATTGCCGGCAAGTGGCTGGCCGCGCACTTCAACCAGCCCGGCTTTGAGATTTTTGACTACAACGTGTACGCCTTGTGCGGCGATGGCGACATGATGGAAGGCGTGGCCAGCGAAGCCGCATCCCTGGCCGGTCACCTGAAGCTTTCCAACTTGTGCTGGGTTTACGACGAGAACCACGTCACGCTGGATGGGCTGGCAAATGTGTCCTTCACCGAAGACGTGGGCAAGCGATTTGAGGCCTACGGCTGGAACGTGGAGCATGTCACCGACGCTAACGATCTGCAGATGCTGGCCGACGCGTACAACGGCTTCCTGAAAACCAAAGACCGTCCCACGCTGATCCGGGTCAACAGCCATATCGGGTATGGATCTCCGCACAAGCAGGACACCAGCGCGGCGCACGGCGAACCGCTGGGAGAAGAAGAAGTCCGGCTGGTAAAAAAATTCTACGGTTGGCCCGAGGAAGCAAAATTCCTCGTTCCCGAAGGCGTGCTGGACAATTTTAAAAATGGGATCGGTAAGCGCGGCGGGGATCTGCGCCAGAAGTGGGAGACGCTGTTCGCGGACTACGGAAAGAAGTATCCCGACCTGGCCAACCAGATCAAGCGCATGCAAGAGCGCAAGCTGCCCGACGGATGGGACAAGAACCTGCCGACATTTCCCGCCGACGCGAAAGGCATTGCCACGCGCGAGAGTTCAGGAAAGGTCTTGAACGTAGTCGCCGAAAACGTGCCCTGGTTGGTAGGCGGTTCGGCCGACCTGGCAGGCTCCGACCGGACGCGGCTCAAGTTCGAAGGAGCCGGCGACTTCCAGGCGGGCAGCTACGGCGGACGCAACCTGCACTTCGGCGTCCGCGAACACGGCATGGCTGCGGCCCTGAATGGCATGGCGGTTTCGAAGATCCGGGCCTTCGGCGGCACCTTCTTCAATTTCAGCGATTACATGCGGCCCTCGGTCAGGCTGGCCGCTCTGATGGAGATTCCGACCATCTATGTCTGGACCCACGATTCCATCGGTCTGGGAGAAGACGGTCCCACGCACCAGCCAATCGAACAACTAGCATCGCTGCGCGCCATGCCGGGACTGATGTTGATGCGGCCCGCCGATGCCAACGAAGTGGTCGAGGCCTGGAGGGTCATCATGCCGTTGCAGCATGAGCCTGCCGCTTTGGTGCTCAGCCGGCAGGCCGTCCCCACCTTTGATCGCTCGAAGTACGGCGCAGCCTCAGGCGTTGCCAAGGGTGCTTACATCCTGGCTGACGCCGCGGACGGCAAGCCGGAAGTTATTTTGATGGGCAGCGGCAGCGAGGTTTCGCTATGCATAAACGCCTACGAACAACTTAAGGCAGAAGGCATTAAGGCACGCGTAGTCAGCATGCCATGCTGGAATCTTTTCGACCACCAGAGCGACGAATACAAGACCAAAGTCTTGCCGCCCGACGTGAAAGCGCGGGTCGCGGTGGAGCAGGCCGCCACGTTCGGTTGGTCGCAATACGTGGGTCCATCCGGCATCGTCATAGGGATGCGCCGGTTTGGCGCCTCGGCGCCGATCAAGGATTTGCAGAAAAAGTTTGGGTTCACCACGGAGAACGTCGTCGCGGCGGCCCGAAAAGCATTGGGGAAATAAGAAGTCGTCGGTCGTCAGTCTTCAGTCGTCAGCAAGAATCTGGCTCGTCTTTGCTGACGGCTGAAGACTGACGACCGACGACTAAAAGAGAGGTTCACATGCAGCCAGTAGGAGTTCTCGACACCGCCAAAGCCACCAACCCCCTCAAAGAGCTTTTGAATTTTGGTCAATCGGTCTGGCTGGATTACATCCGCCGCGACCTGCTCACCAGCGGCGAACTCAAGCGCCTGATCGACGAAGACGGTCTTCGAGGCATGACCTCGAACCCGACCATCTTCGAAAAAGCGATTGCCGGCGGTACGTTATACGACGACCTGCTCAATTCGTTGCGCTCGCGCACCGATCTCGACGCCAAGGGGCGCTTCGAGGTCCTTGCCATCCGCGACATTCAGGATGCCGCCGACATGTTCCGCCCGGTGTACGAAAGCACGAAGCGGCGCGACGGATACGTCAGCATCGAAGTATCGCCCTATCTCGCCCGCGACATGAAGGGTTCGCTCGAAGAAGCGCGCCGGCTGTGGAAGTCCGTCGGGCGCGAGAATGTGATGGTCAAGATTCCCGGCACCGCCGAGGGTCTCCCCGCGATCCAGCAGGCCATCAGCGAGGGCATCAACATCAACATTACATTGCTCTTCGCGCAGGACGTCTATGTGAAGGTGGCGGAGGCATACATTGCAGGCCTCGAGCAATTCGCGAAGAACGGTGGCGACGTCAGCCGGATGGCTAGTGTGGCCAGCTTCTTCATCAGCCGCATTGATTCCGCGGTCGATGCCATCATCGAGACCCGGCTCAAGGCTTCGAAAGATGCCCGCGAGCAGGAACACCTGAAGAGCATCCAGGGAAAAGTCGCGATTGCCAATGGCAAGCAGACTTACGAGAAATATCAGACCATATTCAGCACGCCTCGCTGGAAGGCCCTGGCCGCCAAGGGAGCGCAGACCCAGCGCGTGCTGTGGGCCAGCACCAGCACCAAGAACCCAGCCTACCGCGATGTGCTCTACGTGGAAGAACTGATCGGGCCGGACACGGTTGACACCATTCCGCCAGCCACCCTCGACGCCTTCCGCGATCATGGGAAAACCCGCCAGAGCCTGACCGAGGACCTGCCGTCGGCCCACAAGACCATGGAAACCGCCGCGAAACTTGGCATCTCGATGAAAGAAGTCACGGACAAGCTGACTGACGACGGCGTCCGTCTCTTCTCCGAGGCCTTCGACAAACTACTTGCTGCAGTAGAAAAGAGTTCGAAATCCAAATGAGTCCGAAAGTAAGTCTGCAGACCTCCAAACTGCCCGAGGCCCTTGCGGCCTCGGTGAAGGCGAACATTGAAGATTGGCGCGCGGGCGATAAAGTCCGCCGTTTCTGGCAGCACGATGCTTCGCTCTGGACCGGCACCGACGAAGCCAAGTGGATGGGTTGGCTCGACATCACCGCCCAGCAGATCGCCCACAGCGACCAACTCCAGGCCGCGGTGGCCGATGCCAAGATAGAAAACTTCACCGACATCCTGCTGCTGGGCATGGGCGGCTCCAGTCTGTGCCCTGACGTGCTGGCGATGACTTTCGGCAAGATCGCAGGTTTCCCGCGACTGCACGTGCTCGACTCCACCGATCCGGCGCAGGTCAAGGCAGCGGAAAACAAAGTTGACCTGACCAGGACGTTGTTCATCGTCTCCAGCAAGTCCGGCACCACGCTGGAGCCGAACATTTTCAAGCAGTACTTCTTCGAAAAGGTGAAGCAGACCATCGGCCCGGACAAGGCCGGCAGCCGCTTCATCGCGATCACCGATCCCGGGTCGAAAATGCAGCAGGTGGCTGAGGCTGACCACTTTCGGCATATTTTCCCCGGCCTGCCCAGCATCGGCGGCCGCTACTCCGCGCTCTCGAATTTTGGGGTCGTGCCCGGCGCGCTCATGGGCCTGGACATGAGCCGATTCCTGGCCCGCACCCAGGAGATGGTCGCGGCCTGCGGAGCCGGCGTCACGGTCGAACAGAATCCCGGAGTTCTGCTCGGAATCATCCTTGGGACTGCCGCGCGCAGCGGGCGCGACAAGCTCACCCTCATCACCTCGCCCGGAATCTCCGCTCTCGGCGCCTGGCTGGAACAACTGGTGGCGGAATCCACCGGCAAGCAGGGCAAGGGCATAGTGCCGGTGGACCGCGAAGACCTTGGGGCTCCCGACGTTTACGGCAACGATCGCATGTTCGCTTACGTGCGCCTGGAATCCGCGCCGGACAAAGATCAGGACGCAAAAGTTGCCGCGCTGGAGCAGGCCGGGCAGCCCGTTGTCCGCATACCTCTCGGCGATATTTTCGATTTAGGTCAGGAGTTCTTCCGCTGGGAAATCGCCACCGCTGTATCCGGATCCATCATCGGAATCAATCCCTTCAACCAGCCCGACGTTGAAGCCAGCAAGATCGCGACTCGCAACCTGACCACGGAATACGAGAAGACCGGCTCCCTGCCAGCGGAGAAACCGGTCCTCGAAGATGGCGGCATCAAGCTGTTTACCGATGCGGTCAACGCCGATGCACTGGCGAAAGGCGCAGGCAGCGACAAGACCCTGGTGGGATATCTGCGCGCTCACATCAAGCGCGCGGGTGCCGGCGATTACTTTGCAATGCTGGCCTACATCGAAATGAATGCCGGGCACGAAGCGCTCTTGCAGAAATTGCGTCTGGCGCTGCGCGACCGGAAGCGAGTGGCCACCTGTCTCGAATTCGGACCGCGATTCCTTCATTCCACGGGGCAGGCCTACAAGGGCGGACCGAACAGCGGCGTCATTCTGCAGATCACCTGCGACGATGCCGCCGACCTGCCCGTGCCCGGGCAGACGTACACTTTTGGCGTGGTCAAAGCGGCGCAGGCACGGGGAGACTTCCAGGTGCTGGCAGAACGTGGGCGCCGGGCATTGCGGGTCCATCTGGGCAAAGACCTGGCAGCCGGTCTCACGCGTCTGTCGGCCGCGTTTCACCAGGCTCTAACCTGATTTTCGTCCCCGGATACTACACTGGTTTACACTATGGCCGCCGAAAGCAGTGGCGGTGGGCTATAGAAACGATTTAATATCGGATAAGGAGCGGATTTATGCGTCTGGGAATGGTCGGTCTGGGCAAAATGGGCGCCAACATGACGCGCCGCCTGATGCGTGGCGGGCACGAACTCGTAGTCACCGATCTGAGCGCTGACAACGTAAAGAAGATTTCCGGCGAAGGCGCGATCAGCTCCGCTTCTCTCGATGACTTCGTCGCCAAACTGGGTAAGCCCCGTATCGCATGGCTGATGGTTCCAGCCGGAGGTCCCACGGAGCAGACTGTGGATGCGCTCTCCCAGCGGATGCAGGCCGGCGACATTCTCATCGACGGTGGCAACTCTTATTTCAAAGATGACGTTCGCCGTTCCGCCAAGCTCAAGCAGAAAGGTATTCACTACGTGGATGTCGGGACCAGCGGCGGAGTCTGGGGACTGGAACGCGGCTATTGCATGATGATCGGCGGACCTAAGGATGTGGTGCAGCAACTGGATCCGATCTTCAAGACGCTGGCCCCCGGGCGGGGCGACATCCCGCGCACCCCCGGGCGCGAGAAGATGACAGGAACCGCCGAGGATGGCTATATCCACTGCGGCCCTTCCGGCGCGGGCCACTTCGTCAAGATGGTGCACAACGGAATCGAATACGGACTGATGCAAGCCTACGCCGAGGGTTTCGATATCTTCCGCAATGCCACCAGTAAAGAGGTCCCGGAAGAACATCGCTATGACCTGAATCTCGCCGACATCGCCGAAGTCTGGCGGCGCGGCAGCGTGGTCAGTTCGTGGCTGCTCGATCTGACGGCGATCGCGCTGGCGCAAAATCCCACGCTCGCCGAGTACACCGGTTTCGTTCAGGACTCGGGCGAAGGGCGCTGGACCATCCAGGCCGCGATTGACGAAGCCGTTCCGGTCGATGTGCTTTCTGCCGCGCTCTACGTCCGCTTCCGTTCGCGACAGGAACATACCTTTGCAGAAAAAATGCTTTCCGCCATGCGCCAGCAGTTCGGTGGTCACGTCGAGCCGGGGACGCTCAAGAAGTAGATATGGCCCAGACTGAAGTCATGCCTGCAGTGGAGCAGCAACGGATCGGCAAGCTCGGCGATCCCTGCACCATGGTGATTTTTGGCGCCAGCGGCGACTTGACCCGCCGCAAGCTGATTCCCGCGCTTTACAATCTGGCGAAATACGACCTGCTGTCGCGGGAATTCGCCGTCATCGGCGTGTCGCGTTCGCCACTGTCCCACGAGGATTTCCGAGGCAAAGTTTCGGAAGACATCAAGCAGTTCGCCACCGACAAGGTGGACCCAGGCATTTGGGAACGGTTCGTCCGCGGCATTTACTACCTGAGCGGCGACATGGGAGACAAGAACCTCTATGTGCAGTTGAAAGACTTGCTCGACAAAGTTGACCACGATCACTCTACCCACGGCAATCACATGTACTACCTGGCCACGGCGGCTGAATTTTTTGGTCCCACCGTTGAGCAACTCGCGGAAGTCGGCCTGATGCAGGAAGACAATCAGCACTGGCGCCGGGTGGTCATCGAAAAGCCGTTCGGGCACGATCTCGAGTCTGCCAGGCTGCTGAACCAGCAACTGCTGCGGGTGGCAAGCGAAAAGCAGATCTACCGCATCGACCACTACCTGGGGAAAGAAACCGTCCAGAACATCCTGGCGCTGCGCTTCGCCAATGGAATCTTCGAGCCCATCTGGAACCGGCGCTACATCGACCATGTCCAGATTTCAGTAGCGGAAACAGTGGGCGTGGAGAAGCGCGGCGGTTATTACGACAAGGCAGGCGCGCTGCGGGACATGGTGCCTAACCACATCATGCAACTCATCAGCCTGACCGCGATGGAGCCGCCAGTTTCATTTCGCGCCGACGCCGTCCGCGACGAACAGGGCAAGATCCTGCATGCTATCCAGCCCATGAGTTCGGAAGACGTGCTGGTCCGGACGGTTCGCGGGCAGTACGGCGAGGGCACCAGTGGCGGTGAGCGCGTGCCTGCCTATCGCGCTGAACCGGGCGTGCCGCCCGATTCCAAAACCGAGACCTTCGTTGCCATGAAGTTGCTGATCGATAACTGGCGCTGGGCCGACGTCCCCTTTTATCTTCGCACCGGCAAACATCTCCCCAGCCGCAGCACCAGCATCGTCATCCAGTTTCGCCGCGCCCCGTTTGTTCTGTTCCGCGACACCCCGGTGGAGAACCTGATGCCCAACCAACTCGTGCTGCATATCCAGCCGGAAGAAGGTATCTCACTCCGCTTCGCCGCCAAGGTACCGGGACCGGCGATGCGGCTGGGCGCGGTCAACATGAGCTTTGAATATTCCGACTATTTCGGTGCCATCCCCAGCACCGGCTACGAGCGCCTGCTGCACGATTGCATGATCGGCGATGCCACCCTGTTCCAGCGCGCGGACATGGTCGAAGCGGGATGGTGCGTGGTCAGTCCCGTGCTGGACGTCTGGAAGGCTTTGCCGCCGCGCAATTTTCCCAACTACGCCGCCGGGACCTGGGGCCCAAAAGATGCCGAAGACCTGTTGGAACGCGACGGCCGCCACTGGAGGAATTTCGAGAAATGATTCTGGCAGGCGACATTGGTGGAACCCACACCCGGCTGGCATTCTTCGACTCTGTCGATGGCCGCTTCAGCCTGGTCTCCGCATCCATCTTTCCCAGCCGCGAGTATTCAGGCCTGGACGAGATCGTGACCAAATTCGTGGATACTTCGAACCTGCATCCTGACACGGCCTGTTTCGGTATCGCGGGCCCGGTGCGCAACGGGCGGGTTGAGGCTTCCAATCTTCCGTGGATCATCGAGTCGAAGCGTCTGGCCGATGAGCTCAAAATAAAGAAGGCCTTTTTGATTAATGACCTCGAAGCCAATGCCTGGGGCATTCCCGCTCTCGACGCCAAGGACGTGGTCGCGCTTAACCATGTGAACGGACAACCCGTGGGCAACCAGGCGGTGATTGCCGCCGGAACCGGACTGGGCGAAGCCGGAATGTACTGGGACGGCGCCAAGCACCAGGTTTTCGCCTGCGAAGGTGGGCACGCGGATTTCGCTCCCCGCACCCAGTTGGAAGTGGAACTGTTCAATTACCTGCAAATCCGCTTCGGCCACGTCAGTTATGAACGCATCGTTTCCGGTCCCGGTCTGGTAAATGTTTTCAGCTTCCTGCGTGACACTGGACGCGGTACGCCCCCGCAGTGGCTGGCGGATGAGATGTCGCACTCGGATCCCGCCGCCGCGATCTCACGCGCCGGCATAGACAGCAAATGCGGGCTGTGTGAGCAGGCGCTCGACCTGTTCGTCTCTATCTACGGCGCCGAGGCGGGCAATCTGGCGCTCAAGATCATGGCCACGGGCGGAATTTATCTGGGCGGCGGAATAGCTCCCAAAATGCTGTCCAAACTCTCCGGGCCGCTGTTCATGCAGGCTTTTACCGGCAAGGGCCGGATGCAGGCTTTGCTGGAAGCCATGCCAGTCCGGGTGATCACCAACGACCGCATCGCGCTGATTGGCGCTGCGCGGTGTGCTCTGGTTAAAACCACGGCAGCGTAGAATAATTTCTGCATGCCGGCCCAACCTGAAATCCGTATTCTGAAGACTGCTGCGGAATTGTTTGAGGCGGCAGCGGCGGAGTTCGCGGCCAGCGCTTCTCAGGCGGTGCGGGCCAGTGGAAGATTTACAGTCGCGCTCTCCGGCGGCTCCACCCCCAAGGCCCTTTACTCCCTGCTGGCTACCCAGTCCAATATCCCTTGGGACAAGGTCTATTTTTTCTGGGGCGACGAGCGCCACGTTCCGCCCGACCATCCTGAAAGCAACTACCGCATGACCAGCGAGGCGCTGCTTTCCAAAATCCCCGCGCGGCCGGAGAACATTTTTCGCATTCATGCCGAGGAAAAAGACGCGGCTGCAGCCGCCCTTCAATACGAGCAATCGCTAAAAACTTTTTTCCACTTGCCTCCGGGCGAGTTTCCGCGGTTCGATCTGGTCCTTCTGGGCACTGGGACCGACGGGCACACGGCTTCCCTTTTCCCCGGCACTGCGGCGTTAAATGAAACGCAGCGCCTGGTGGTCGCGAACTGGGTGCCAAAATTCAGCGCTTACCGTCTCACCTTCACTTTCCCGGTACTGAATGCCGCCGCCTGCGTCATGTTTCTGGCCAGCGGACCCGACAAAGCAGCGATTCTCCACCAGGTTCTCGAGAACAGCTCGGCGAACCTGCCCTCTCAGAGAGTGCATCCCTCCAACGGCAAATTGCTTTGGCTGATCGATGGGCCGGCGGCGGCCGCTCTGTCACATCCGATTGTCTGACCTCATGTTGATCAAAGAAATCTGGCGCTATCCGGTGAAGTCCATGGCAGGAGAAACATTGAGTGTCGCGGATATCAATAGACAGGGCATCGCCGGTGACCGGATCATCCAGGTGCGAAATGCCGCGGGCCGAATCTTCTCCGCGCGCACCCGGCCCAAGCTGCTGCGGCACACCGCGATGCTCGCCGATAACGGCGATGTGCTGGTGGACGGACGTCCCTGGGACTCAACGGAAGTTGCTCTCGATGTTGAGGAGGCCGCGGGCGCGGGGACCCGCCTGGTCCGCAGCGATGCCGGGGACCGCTTCGATGTTCTTCCCCTTCTGGTCACAACTGACGGAATGTTTGCCGCTGTAGGTTACGACCGGCGGCGCTTTCGGCCAAACCTGGTCATCGCCGGCGTGGAGGGCCTCGCGGAACGCCGGTGGGAGGGAGCACGTCTGCGCATCAACGAAACAGTCATCGGCATGGACGATCTCAGGGCCCGCTGCATCATGACTACTTACGATCCTGACACCGGCGAACAGGACGTCAACGTGCTGCGCCGCATCCAGAGAGAATTTGGCGGCGTACTGGGGCTGAACAGTTACGTCATCAATCCGGGCCGGGTTGCGGTCGGTGACCGGGTCGAACTGTTGCCTCGGCCATGAACGGTCCCGGCAATGTCGTGTTTCTGGGAGTCGATCTGGGCTGGTATGGAAAGCCGAGCGGCCTGGCTTCGATCGGAATCAGTCAGGGGCGTCTGTCTCTTCAAAATGTAACCCGCATGGAAACATCCGCTGAGATTCTGGCCTGGATCCTGAACCAGGCTGGAAGCGGCAGCGCCGTGATAGGGATTGACGCTCCGCTGATAATCCGTAACCAGGGGGGAATCCGTGATGCGGAGCGGGAACTGAACCAGGAATTTCGCCGTTTTCATGCCGGATGCCACGCCGCCAATCTCGGGCGTCCCTTCGCCGGAAATGTACTGTCATTCAGTCGCCGGCTCGCGGCCCTGGGCTTCGCTCATGGCGCTGCGATGGCCGCGCGCTCGCCCGGCCGCTTTCAAATCGAAGTTCACCCTCACGCGGCGATGGTGAATCTTTTCGATTTGACTCGTATTGTGAAGTACAAGCGTGGCCGGCGCGCGGCTCGCGCTCGGGAACTGCGCCGTCTGCGCGCCCTGATGCTGTCGCGTCTTCGGATGATGGATCCTGCCCTGCCCTTGCGCCTGCCGGGCGTGCCAAACGCCGGCAATCTGAAACCTGTCGAAGACCAGATTGATGCCGTACTCTGTGCCTACATTGCGGCGCACTGGTGGTTCTGGGCCGGGGCGCGAAATCGCGTCTATGGAGGTAACGCGACGGGTTACATCGTTGTACCGGAGCGCAAGACGAATGAATCAGCGCAGGCTGCGTTCAGACTTCCCCACGCCGGCTCTTCCAGCAACTTTCCCAGCCGACGTCTTTGATCACGGCCCTCGGCCCTACTGGACCTCGATCGAGACCACACGCCCCGCGCCGGCACCGGTTTCCCGGTAGTTGAGAGCGACCTTCTGTTTGCTCCATGAACACGAAAACGTGTCCGCTCCGATCAGCGCCACATGTTTGCTGTCCGGCACCTGCATCTTCCAGGTTCTCCCATTCGAAACCACGGTCAGGGTTGCCGCGGGCGGCGTGGAGCAGTCGATGCTCATGATGGTGCCTTTAAGAAAGCTGGACGGGGTCTGACTTGGAATTATTCGAACGTGTTCTTCGACGATGGAGTTTGCATCGATATCTGTTCCGTTAGAGCAGCAAGCGTGTGCTTGCCCATCGTTCCCGATTACGCTTCCGCTGCCTCCTGCCCGCCGCTCCTCGATCGCCGTTTTAAATTGCAAGGCCTCCTCCAGAGCCTTGCCGGCCCGTTCCGCCACTTCGGCGCTGCCGTTCCGCACCAGCACCTGCAAGATTGCGATGGCGGCATCGGGCTGGCGGGTATTCATGTAGATCTGCGCCAGATTGAACTGATACTTCTCGTTTCGAGGACTGAGCGCCACGGCTTTCTGCATGCTGGCGAGTCCCTTCGCCGGATCTCCCACGGACAACTGGGCTAACGCCAGGAGGCTATAGGGCTCGGGAAAATTGGGGTCCAGCGCGATGGCGGTATCAAGGTGTTTGATCATTTCCGGCAGCTCCGACGGGTTGGCGAACCCGCCCTCGCGGCTCATCAGCAGCGCCAAGTAATAATGCACATGGGGGTCCCTGGAGTCCGCCTGCGCCGCGCGCTTGAAGTATTCCGCAGCCTGGGTCAGGGCCTGCTTCTGCAGGTAGGCATAACCCAGGCCCCGGCAGGCCGCCGCATGGTTGGGATCGGCTTTCAGAATTTCCTTGAATTCCGCGACCGCCTGCTCGCCGTAGTCCGGCGAGTGCAGGTGAAGGTCAGCCAGCACGGCGCCGCTGTCCGCCGGGCTCAGCGTCCGTGCCACGTACTCGCTGCTGACGATGTTCGCGGGTTTCGGTATTGGATAATATTTGAAGCGTCCGCTGCTGACGTAGTTGCGCAACGCCTTGTCGAAATCAGATGCACTCATGCCCAGGCTCTGCTGCATGGCGCTTTCGACCGGAACATCCCTGGCCAGCTTCAAATCGAAATATTGAGAAAGCCTGGAAATCAGGTTGTTGTCATAGAGATAGTGCACGACCATCCCTGATTGGGCGTAGAAGACGGTGCGATGCCTGCCGCTTTCGTTGTAGGTCGAGGAATTCTGCTGTACCCGGAACAGGTCGGCCACCTTCATCATGCCGTTTTGCTGCAATACCCGGTACTCCTCTTCCGGGATCTTGCCCACTCGGGCTTCCTTGCTGTCTACTTCGATGCTGGAAAAGTACTCGGCAAAGCCTTCTTCGAACCACGAGTCCACTCTCGCGCTGAGTACTCCGTTCATTAACTGGTGGGCATACTCGTGGAAGACCACGCTCCAGGGATTTTCGACTGACATGTCCAGCATGATGAAGCTGCGATCCTCGCCGCCCAGAAACTGCCCCGACACCTGCACCGGCTTGCCATTCCAGAGAGGCGCGAATTGCTGCATTTCTCTGTTATTGCGGAAGGCGACAATCTGCAATGGGATGGGAATATTCACGCTGGCCTTGGTCATCAGGACATCGAACACGGCGCGCATCTGTTCGAAGCGCATGGCGGTTTCCCGTCCTCGCTTTTCGCCGGCATCGGTCACCACGGAAAAATGCGGAGACTTGACTTCAATCCATCGCGCATCGCTGGCGAACATAACAGGGACCGCGCTCAGGGTGAGCAGCAGCAGAAACAGCCGGCGGGCATGCCATCGAAGCGGAAAGCACACGGACAAAAACTCCCGATGGATAGTAGCTTAGGCTGGGGCGCATTCCAAGTTCCCGTGGAAATGCCTCTAGAACACCGGCACCAGGTTATG
>DATGYF010000660.1:0-7608 GCA_035298145.1 Terriglobales bacterium
TCCAGCGATCTTGCCATCGACCTGGGGACGGCCAACACGCTGGTGTATGCACGGGGCAAGGGCATCGTGGTCAACGAGCCCTCCATCGTCGCCATCAACAAGAACACCGGCGAAGTAGAGGCTGTGGGCAAGGAAGCCAAAGAGATGCTGGGCCGCACACCCGGCAACATCGTGGCCATCAAGCCCATGAAGGACGGCGTCATCGCCGACTTCAAGGTCACCGAGAAGATGCTTAACTACTTCATCCAGAAAGCGCATAACCGAAAGATGCTGGTGCATCCGCGGATCGTGATCGGTGTGCCTTCGGAAATTACCCAGGTGGAAAAGCGCGCCGTCATGGACTCCGCCTATCGCGCCAAGGCCAGCGAAGTGTACCTGGTGGAGCAAGCCATGGTGGCGGCCATCGGCGCCGGCCTTCCGATTACCGAGCCCAGCGGCAACATGGTCGTGGATATTGGCGGCGGCACCACCGACATCGCTGTGATTTCTCTCAGCGGCATTGTTTATTCCCGTTCCGTGCGCATGGCCGGCAACCAGATGGACGAAGCGGTGATGAACTATCTGAAACGGAAATACAACTTGCTGGTTGGCGAACGCACGGCCGAGCAGATCAAGATGGAGATTGGTTCTGCTTATCCGCTGGAAAAGCCCCTCACCATGGAAATCAAGGGTCGCAACCTGATCGAAGGCGTGCCCAAAACCATAACGGTGGACGACAGTGAAATTCGCGAAGCCCTGAGCGAATGTGTTTCGACCATCATGAATGCCATCCGGGTGGCGCTCGAACGCACCCCTCCGGAACTCTCCGCTGACATCAGCGACCGCGGCATCGTGCTGACCGGAGGAGGGGCGCTGCTCAAGAATCTGGACAAACGTATTCGCGAGGAAACCGGGTTGCCGGTTTCGATCGCCGACGATCCGCTCTGCAGCGTGGTGCTGGGCACGGGCAAGATGCTCAGCGATTTCAAGCTGCTGCGCAAAATTTCTATAGAATAGTGTCAAGTTTCTGGTTTCTAGTTTCCAGTGGGTTGAAATGGAGGACGGGCGTCCTCGCCCGTCCCGCGCCAGTCTCCGCAACGACCGATAGTGCAGCCAGCGTCCTGAAACCAGAAACTGGAAACTAGAAACCGTATTTCCATGGAAAACCTGATGAGCCGCTACCGTAACGTCACCATCCTGGTGGCCATCCTGTTTGTGCAGGTGCTGGGGCTGGCGGTGCAGGTCAAGCGGCGGTCCAGCGCCGACGAATCCACCCGGGTGATTCGCCTGTGGACGGTCAGCGCGGTGACTCCACTGGAGAAGGCCCTGGTCTGGTGCCAGAACGGCCTGGGCGGTATCTGGAGCAACTACGTTTACCTGCGTGGCGTGCGGCAGGAAAATCGCGAGCTGAAATTCGAGATCGAGCGCCTTCGGCTGGAGCAGGTGCGGCTCTCCGACGATGCGCAGCAGGCGCGCCGCCTGCAGGCCTTGCTGGGCTTCAAGGAAACTTACATCGCAAAAACCGTGGCCGCGCAGGTCATTGGTTCCAGCGGCAGCGAGCAATCGCGGTCGATCTACATCGATAAGGGAACGTCGGCCGGGGTGGACAAAGATATGGCGGTAATCACCGCCGATGGCCTGGTGGGCAGGGTATTGCGGGCCTTCGGGTCCTCGGCGCAGGTGCTCCTGATCAACGACCAGAGCAGCGGCGTGGGTGTGATTCTGGACAAGTCGCGCTTGCAGGGAGTCATCAAAGGGACGGCGTCCGGCGAAGTGGTCGTGGAAAAGGTGATGACCGACGAACAGGTGACGCCGGGCGAGCGCATAGTAACCAGCGGCGGCGACCAGATCTTTCCCAAGGGCATCACGGTGGGAACGGTGATGAAAGTTACTCCGGGAGCGGACCTGTTTCTCAATATCCGGGTAAAGCCCTCCGCCAACCTGAGCCGTCTCGAGGAAATCCTGGTAATCACGAAAAAAGAGGATCGCGCGCCTTCGGTGGCGGAGACCAATTCAGTCCGGGCGGTGGATATTCTGACTCAGCGTCTGCCTTCGGTCCCTGACAAGCCGCTGGCGGAGGCCAGCCAGCCGTCCACACCTGAGGGTTCCGCCACACCCAAGCGCAAAGATGCGGCGGTCGTGGACAAGTCAGCCGGCGCTCCCGCGGTCCCTGGGGTCGTCAAGCCGGTGATCGGGCACAAGCCCACGACCGCCAGGCCGGCAACCGGCGCGCCTCCCGAGCGTGCAGTTTCGCAACCGGCAGTTTCGTCGCCTGGTTCGTCCGCTGTGCCACCCAAACCCGGACCGTCGCAACCTGGGACTGCGGAGGACAAACCGCACTAGCGTGCCCATCACTTACACATCTCAGGAGCAGGTAGAGGTTTACCGGTTCAGCGCCCCGGCGGCCATCCTCATTCCGCTGGTTGCGCTTTTTTTGCAGGCATTCCTCCCCCTGCGGTTGCATTTCTTTTCGCTGTTCGACTTGCCGTTGCTAGTGGTGATCTTCTTCGCCGTGGCGCGGCGCAGCCAGGTCTCCGGGATGCTGACCGGGGCGCTGATCGGCCTGTTGCAGGATTCACTCACCCACCAGCCCATCGGGATTTACGGGATCGCAAACACGGTGGTGGGTTTTGGCGCCTCGTCCCTGGGCGCCAAGCTCGACGTCGAAAACGTCGGCGCCCGCTTCCTGGTGACTCTGTTCTTCTACGCTGTCCACGAGGTAGTGTATTTCACCGTGGCCCGCGGGCTGGTCAAACTGACCTTGCAGTGGAGTTGGGGCCACGAGATCGGAGGCGCCCTGCTCAACGCTGCAACCGCGGCCATACTGTTTACCCTGCTGGACCGGTTTAAGCAGAGAGCGTAGGGCGGTCGTCGGACTTCGGACCTCGGCCCTCTCTGGCGTCAGACCTCAGACTTCCGACCCTGCCACTGGCTTTGAATTTCCAAGCTCGCAGCCGCCCGATGCACGAGCGTCTGAAGTTGGTGCCCTTCCGTCACTCAAAGCGCAACACTGGCCGCCTGCCGGCCGCGTTACAATCAAGTTAACTTCACGTGAAAGGATGTACTGGCGCTGTAAATTCGTCTTTGACGTCTGAGGTGCGACGTCCGAGGTCTGACGCCTGCTTCCCATGTTTGGCCGCGACGAAAAAGTATCGGGAACCCGCCTGACCGCCGTGCAATACATCATCCTCGGCGTTTTTCTGATTTTGGCCTACGGATTGTGGCGGCTGCAGGTGGTGCAGAGCGACTTCTACTCGGCGCTGGCGGAGAAGAACAAGACCCGTGAAGTCCCTATTCTTGCGCCCCGCGGCAAGATTCTTGATCGTGAAGGGCGCGTCATCGTGGACAACTATCCTTCCTTTACGGCATTGCTGCTGCGCGACTCTACCCGCGATCTTTCCGGGGATGCAGACATAATCGCGCAGGGCCTCCACCTTGATCCCAAGGAAGTCCGGGAGCGCCTGCACAAGTTTGCCGGCACTCCGCAGTACCAGCCCATCTATCTCAAGGAAGACATCACGCCGGACGAACTGGCTTTTATCGAATCGCACCACAACGAACTGCCCGAGCTGGACACCATCGTCGCCCACCGGCGGCTGTACCCGCGCAACGGGTTTATGGCCCACCTCGTGGGCTACGTGGGAGAAGTCAGCGAACAGATGCTGAACCAGCCGCGCTGGGAGCTCTACAATCCAGGCGACGTGGTCGGCCGATCCGGGGTTGAGTTGGAATATAACGCGATCCTCATGGGAAAGAATGGCTCCCGCCAGGTCCTGGTGAACAGCAAGGGGAAGGAAATGGGGGAACTGGACCAGAAGCCGGCAGTCCCCGGAAAGCAGCTCAAGCTGACCATCGACATCGACCTGCAGATCGCGGCGGAACAGGCTTTGAACGGGAGGAACGGGGCCATTGTAGCGATGGACCCTCGAACCGGCGAAATCCTGGCCATGGTCAGCCGTCCGACTTACGATCCCAATGATTTCGCGGTGCGAATTTCGAATGACCAATGGATGAAATTGGTCAACGATCCGGATCATCCTCTCCTGAACAAGGCCATTCAGGCGCAACTGGCCCCGGGTTCAGTGTTCAAGATCATCATGGCTACCGCCGGCCTGCAGGAAGGCATCGCGCAGAACATGAAAGTGAACTGCACCGGCGGGGCATCATTCTACGGCCGCTACTTCAAATGTTGGGTCGTGGCCGAGCACCGCACGCACGGTATTACCGACATCAGCAAAGCCATTTACCAGTCCTGCGATGTTTTCTTCTACACCCTGGCGGAAAAGCTGGGCATCGAGCGCATCGCGAAGTACGCCATGGCGTTCGGCCTGGGGCAAAAGACGGGAATTGATTTACCACAGGAAGTGAGCGGGATCATGCCGTCGGAGGAGTGGAAGATCCGCAATTACAAGCAAAAGTGGTATGCCGGCGAAACCATTTCAGTGGGCATCGGACAGGGCGCTGTGGCGGCAACGCCGGTCCAGTTGGCCCGGGCGATCGGAGCGATTGCCAGCGGAGGCTTGCTGGTGCGGCCGCATGTCACCGATCCGCGGGACTTGCCGCCAGGGATTGTGCCGGCGTCGAATGTGCCCGATCAGGTAAAAATTCCGATCGATCCCGCCAACTGGGAGACCATTACCGACGCCATGGCCGGCGTGGTGAATCCGGGCGGCACGGCTGCCCTGTCGCATTTGCAGGGCATCGATTTTGCAGGAAAAACGGGCAGTGCGCAGACCATCAGCAACGCGCTGAAGGCCAAGATGGGGGCGGCCGGCAAGGCCAACTTCAAGGACAACGGCTGGTTTGCCGGAGTCGAGCCCAGGCGCAATCCTGAAATTGTAGTGTGCACTCTTTTGGAAGAAGGGGAACACGGATATCTCGCGGCCCGGGCTGCGGCCCAGGTCATTAAGGCTTACGTGGACAAGCAACGCCGGCAGCCCACCAAGGTCGCAAGCTCCGGCAAAGTGGACGTCGGGGCTGTCTGGACTACCGGCTCGGAAGATGACAACCAGCTTCACGCCGGGCGTTTTGATTTAGAAGTATCGAAGCCGCGTGCGCCGCTGGCGCTAGCGGCGCCAGGAATACAGTAGCGTTTTTGGAGTAGCGCCGGCATCTTGCCGGCTGTCGTGAGGGCGTCCCGCCCTCACACCGGAGAGGATGCGCGCAGTGGTGGCTGGCCAGGCAATCCAGCCGAGTGAACTTGGAGGGAATAGGGGTCTTTCGACTCCGCATGACCGCTCGCCAGCGAGCGCTCACCCTCCGTTCAAGATGACATAGGGAGGAATCAGGGTAGTAAATACTGCCTACGGGAAGGGAAAAGAGGGATTGGCCAACGACCGAGGACCACGGGCCAACGACGAATTTCCTGACGACCGAAGACTGACGACCGACGACTGAATCTCATGTCCCGCTATATTTCATTCCGCGATTTTGACTGGCTGCTCTTCATCTTTGTGCTGATGATTTGCGGGCTGGGGGTGATGGAAATTCGCAGCGCCACCTCGCATACCAAATTCGCGGGGGCGCATATCCGGCAGGTTTATTGGATTTTAGGGGGCATCATCGGCATGTTCCTGGTCAGCCTGGTGAACTACCAGAAGCTGCTGGACCGGGTGCATTGGCTCTATATTGCGGCCATCGTTTCCCTGATGAGCGTGATGCTCTTTGGGCAAAAGTACCTGGGGGCGCGGCGCTGGATCAAGCTGCCGGGAGGCGCCCACTTTCAGCCGTCGGAGTGGGTGAAGCTGATCCTGATTCTGGCGGTGGCCAAATACTTCGCCGATCTGCACCAGCGGGAGCTTTCCTGGCCGGACTTCATGAAGGCGGGCGCCATCGTCCTGGTGCCTATGCTGATGGTGCTAAGGCAGCCCGACCTGGGCACCGGTCTCACTTACCTGCCGATCGCAATTATCGGACTTTTCCTGGGTGGGGTCCGCTTCAAGCAGGCGGCCATAGTGACCATAGCGGCGGCCCTGCTGTTGCCGCTGGCGTGGCATGCCTTGAAGCCCTATCAGCGCGACCGTCTTACCAGCTTCATGCACCCGGAGGCCGATAGTCAGGGTTCCGGATACCAGGTTAACCAGTCTTTGATTGCCGTCGGTTCGGGCGGTATCTGGGGGAATTCGGAGGGTTCCCAAACCCATTTAGCTTTCTTGCCCGTCCCACAAACGGACTTTATCTTCGCCGCTTTCGCCGAGGAACATGGTTTTGTAGGAGCCTTGGCGGTAATGCTGTTATACTTCATAGTGCTGATGCGATTGACCCAGAACGCGCAAACGGCGCCCGACCGCGCCGGCACGTTCGTGGTCATGGGTGTGGTGGCGGTGCTCAGCTTCCATATCCTGGTCAATGTCGGCATGGTGGTTGGCTTTATGCCGGTCACCGGAATACCCCTGCCGCTGATGAGTTATGGCGGGTCTTCTGTCCTGTTTATGTTTCTGGCGTTGGGCATCGTAATGAATGTCCGCATGCGCCGTTTCGTGAACTGACGCAGGATGAAGAAGGGCAGGGGGTTAGCCCCGCGCTTGCCATCCGCGGGAAAAACAAGATTAATTACGATCGCCCTCGCGTAAAGAGGGCACACGCCGGCTAGAAAAGCAGTTAGAGCCGGGCAGGATCAGGCAAAGGCGCTGCCAGGCCGGTAACGGCCCCCTCAGAGTTGAGAGAGCGGTCACAAACCTGGCGAAGCGCAATGCGATAAGTGCAAAAGATTCCTAAGCTTACGCAACGGATTCGGTCACGGAGAGAACTCCGGGGCCCGGGCTGTCCCTTGTCCAGGGCGGCTATCGCAGCGCTTGATCCTCCCAGTCTTTCCCTGCCTTCCATCCGGTGATCCCCTGGGCCGCTTTACGGCCCGGGACCGGAGTTCGCATGACAAGAGAATTATTTGTGTCTTCCACGCCCCACGAAACCAAGGTGGGCCTGGTCGAAGACGATCTGCTCGCTGAAATCTACCTGGAACGCGAAAACGAATACACCCTGGCAGGTTCCATCTACAAGGGGCGCGTGACTCGGGTCCTTCCCGGAATGCAGTCGGCATTCGTGGATATTGGCCTGGAGCGCGACGCTTTCCTTTACGTTTCCGACTTTATGGAGTTGGAAGATTCCGAGGACCTTGACGAAGTTCCCGCCAACCGTCCCGTGCCCGAGCGTTATCAGGCGCAGCCCCAGGCGGAACCCCATGGCGGTGAAACATTTGCTGCTCCAGCGACAGAGCCCCAAGCGCCGGAATATTCGGAGGCAGGGACGGGAAATGGCGAGGCGCCTGCAGTCGAATTGCGCGACAATCGCGGAGGTTTTCGCGGACGGCGCCGCCGCCGCGGACGCCGCGGCGAGCGCATGCCGGAATCGAAGTTTGCCAGCCCAGCCACGGAGGCGCCGCGCGAGGCTTCCCGCGTCGAACGCCCCGAACGCTTTGAAAGAAACGAACGCCCCGAACGAAGTGATCGGACCCAGCGGCCGGAATTTTCCGATCGCGGTGCCCGGTCAGAACGCCCGGCGAGAACCGACCGGCCGGAGCGCTCTGAATACGGACCGCCGCCGGGATATCAGCCCATGATTCTGCCCGGCGAGTCCATCTCCAAATATCGAGGGCTGAACCAGACCCGGCCTGCACCGCTGACCGCGAGC
>DATGYF010000661.1:0-3065 GCA_035298145.1 Terriglobales bacterium
GTCGGCTTGCACGATATAAGCGTCGTTGGCCGAGACCAGGTAAAAGATCAGGTTGTTGGAGAGGCTGCCGATCGAGGCCCCGGTTCGGCCGTTCCCCGAAACCGCGTAGTTTCCCGACAAAATCACGGGCACGTTGATGACGCCGGCCGCGTTGGTGAATTCATTCAGGACCAGGCCTCCGGAACCATCCCACTGCAGGGTGCCCACCCGGTCTTTGGCGCCACCTGCGTCGAATCCGTTCATGACAAAGGCAAATTGTCCCTTCATGGTTGAATTCGAGAATGTGGAAACCTGCTGCAGGTCAAGGCTGCCGTCCTGGACGGTGTTCGGGTCATTGACCAGGAAGAGTCCGCGGGTGGGGCTGACCATCCACACCACGAGGTTCTTGTTTGCGGCGGTGGTGAGGGTCACCAGGGCGCGCCCGTTGACTGCCTGGGTATAGGTCCCGGTGAAACTGACATTGCCGGCGACGTTGCCATCCTGTACCGAGTCGCGTGCACCCATGGTGATGTTGCCGCCGCTGGCGTTGAAGCGGCCGGCCATATTTACGCCACTTAGAAAGCTGGTGTCGCCCTTGCTGCCGAAAGCGTAACTGCCGGAAAGCGCGGGCGTACCGCTCTGGAGTTCGGCCCGTCCCAGCCCGTTGACCCCGACGGTTTGGGCCATGAAGCGGACATTGTTGGCGTCCACGATGTAGTACACAAAGCTGGAGGTGGCGGGGGAGTTGTCAGTGAAGGCCCCGGTGCCGCGCCCGGTGCTGGGGTCAGGGGCGTTAAAGGATCCGGTAAAGGTCAGAGAGCTGAATGTCCCGCCGCGATTGACATCCTCATTCCCATTGCTGACGATGCCGCCGGCTACCGTGAAAGCGCCAACGCTGGCCACGGATTGAGTTGCATTCACATCATGCTCGCGGAAAACGAAGGTCCCGGTGGGCGCGGAAGCGATGGCGGTCAGGTCCTGCTTCTCCGCCAGCCCGCCTCCGTTGAGGGCCTGGTCACCTTCCACCAGATAAACTTTGGAAGCGCTGACCAGGGTCACGGCCAGATGGATCGTGCCCAGGGCGTTGTCGAATCTCACACTGCCGGTGCCGTCGTTGCTGATGTCGTAGATGCCGGTGCTGCTGGTGGTAAGGAAGGTGTTGCCCTCGGAAAAATCGTCGGTCGCGCTGGTGATGTTTCCGTTGCCGTCGGCGGTAAACACACCGGCCTCGCGATAGGCTACGCCGCTGAGGTTGGTGGTGAAATCAAAGCCCTCGATCTGATAGACGTACTGGCCATTGAGGCTGGCCTTGGAAAAATTCCCTTTGGGAATGAAGCCCGGCACTCCACTGCTGTTGGTTCCACAAGCTGCACAAAAAAGAAGAGAAAATAGTCCCAGGTATAGATATAGAGTTTTCATAACAAATGTGCAGAGTAGCCGCACGGCTCCTTGAAGACGGTCATAATGTTCGATGCTTCCATTCTGTAACACAACTGCACGGTAAAAGTTGTCACCATTACGTAACCGCTAACCCTCCGCAACCTCGGCCCGGTCAGGCAAGACTGCGGCCGCCTTTCTTTCTTTATTTCTGCGCATAAGCCAGGCGACGATGCGATATCCCAGCAACAGAGAGAGCACGAAAGCATACTGCTCGGGCTTGCTGACGTCGGCCTTGACCAGCCACCAGTAGTGAATGACGCCGGCGATGGCGCTGACGTAAATGAGCCGGTGCAAGGCCTGCCAGCGCTTGCCGCCGAGACGGCGTATCCAGCCACGAGTTGAAGTGAGGGCCAGGGGAATCAGGAGGACGAATCCGGTGAAGCCGACGGTGATGAAGCGGCGCTTGCTGACGTCGGCCCACATCGCGTGCAGATCAAAAAATTTGTCCAGCCAGATGTAGGTGATGAAATGCAGGGCCGCATAGAAAAATGCGAATAGCCCAAACATGCGGCGATAGCGAATCAGCCATGGTTGGCCGGTCAGCTTGCGCAACGGAGTGATGGAAAGGGTCACCAGCAGGAAGATCAGGATCCAGTCGCCGGTGGAATGGGTGATGACTTCGATGGGGTTGGCCCCCAGTCGGCCCATGTAGGCCTTCCATCCCAGCCGCGCCAGCGGACCGAGACAGGCGAGAAATACGAAGGGCTTGAACCAGCGGACCATAGGTTAATCAATGTGGGCGCGAGCGTCCCCGCTCGTGCTCACTCTTAACAAAACTGTTCCTCATCTGAAGCTGCAGTTGTGGGCCTGCGCGAGCGAGGACGCTCGCGCCCACATTGCGGCTAAAAATTCTTCTTCAAATCCATGCCCGAATACAGGGACGCCACCTGGTCGTAGCCGTTGAACATCAACGTTGGCCGCTTGCGGAATTCTCCCAGGCGGCGTTCCGTGGCCTGACTCCAACGCGGATGGTCCACATGCGGGTTCACGTTGGAGTAGAACCCGTATTCGCTGGGCGCGAAAATATGCCAGGTGTTGTCGGGCTGGCTGCTGACAAAACGAATGCGAACGATGCTTTTGATGCTCTTGAAGCCGTACTTCCAGGGAATTACCATGCGCAGCGGCGCGCCATCCTGGTTGGGCAGCACTTCGCCATACATGCCGAAGCAGAGGAGGGCGAGGGGGTGCATGGCCTCGTCCATCCTCAGGCCTTCGAGGTAAGGCCATTGCAGTACATTGCTGCGCTGGCCCGGCATCTGCTTCAGATCGAAAAGGGTGGTGAACTCGACAAACTTCGCCTTGGGCAAGGGGTCGGCGCGCTTGATTAATTCGCTCAGCGAGAATCCTACCCAGGGCACGACGATTGACCAGCCTTCGACGCAGCGATGGCGATAGATGCGCTCTTCTGGGGCGGCCATTTTGATGATCGTGTCCACGTCGAGCACCTGCTTCTTCTTGACCTCGCCGTCGATGGTGACGGTCCAGGGACGCGTCTTGAGATTCTTGGCCAGGCCGGCAGGCTCGTACTTGTCGGTCGAAAATTCGTAATAGTTGTTGTAGTTGGTAACGTCCTTGTAGGGCGTGATGGCTTCGGTGGTGGAGAATGGACTCTTCTGGATGCCGTCAATTTTGGCGTTGGCGTGGGC
>DATGYF010000662.1:0-11262 GCA_035298145.1 Terriglobales bacterium
CACCATGAAACGTGCGGTCAGGATGTTGATCCTGATGGTAGGTTTGGCTTGCACGTACGTGGCAATCGCGACCCCGATACTCAATGCAGAACTGGGCCCGATGCCACTGTGCAATCCTGCCAATCCCAATTGCTCGAAGCGATAGGCAAGTGGGATTAGGAAGAGGCTGTTAACTAGCCGCGCAAGTGGCTTTGGACCTGACCGGGCTGACCGATTGCGAATGCATTGGTCGGCCCTATTTTTTTGCCTGCGCGACCAGGTGGGCATTCAGCTCTTCAGCGCTATGCCAAGCATCCGCCGCAATTGTTCCGGGTCCAGGATTGGCGGCTGACAACTGAATCCGGAGCAGATCACTGCCGCCGACTTTCCCTCGCTCAGAATGGGCAACTGCGACAGCGTTTCCGCAAGTGCGGGTGGCAGATTCTGCGGAACGATTTTACTGGCCGCCAGGTTTAGCACGGTCTTGTGAAATGCGAAGAAGCCGGCCGCGACAGCGCTCAGCTGTTTTGCCACGCGGTCTTCTCCGATGACCGCAATCTGGGTATGCGGACGTGTGAAATATGCCGCTGCAATGCCATAAGTCGCGGCAAAGATCCCGAACTTGCCGGCCAGTCCGGTCAGTAGTTCCAGAGTTTGTTCCGCCTGTTCCCGATAGCTTTTCTGGTTGGTAAAGGCGTGCAACCGCAGCAACGCGATGGCAGCCACGGAATTCCCCGCGGGCGTGGGAGAATCCTGAAATGGCTTGCGGCGGGTGCCCAGTACTCCCAAAACCTTTTCGGGACCGCCTGCCGCCGTGTCGAAAAATCCGCCGGATACGGGATCAAAGAAACGCTCCACCATCCTGTCCACGACGCGCTGCGCGAAGTGGAAATAGCTCAGGTCCGCGGTGGCCTCATAGGCATCGAGGCAGGCCACCGCGGTGAAGGCATAATCGTCCAGGAGTCCCGGCACCAAACGCCGTTCGGCGGCCGGGTCGGAGTAGGCGACCACGTGCTCCAAGCCCTGCTCCGGTTGCCAGGCTTCAGCCAGCACTCGGTCCAGTGCACGCAGCGCGAAATGTTTGGCCCCATCCAACTTCAGCACCCTCGCAGCTTCCAGGTAGGCCGAGACACAGAGCGAATTCCAACCCACATAGACTGTTTTATCCACGTAAGGCGTGGGGCGCTTCAGCCGCGCGGCGGACATTTTCAGCCGCGCAGATTCCAGGAGGGTCTGGGCGCGCTCCGCGGTCAGGCCCAGCCGCTTGCCGATGTCCTCGAGCGAAGCCCGGACATACAAAACATTCTTCTCCGGATTGTGGTGCATCTCGCCGACTTCGTTGACGTCGTAGCGCAAACCCGCGACCGCCGCTTCTTCTTCCGTCAGGACAGCCTGCATTTCCGCTCGCGTCCAGGTGAAATAGTCGCCGTCATCGTCCATCGAGTAGTCGGCATCCTGGGAGGCATAAAAGCCGCCGCGCTCGCGGTCGCTGAGCCATTCATCCATCCAGCGGACGATGTCGCGGGCCACCTCAGCGAAGAATTCCGAACCGGTCACCTGGAAGGCGTGGACGTAATTCTTCAACAACTCGGAGTTGTCATAGCACATCTTCTCGAAGTGAGGCACGATCCAGTGCTCGTCCACCGAGTAGCGATGAAAGCCGCCGGCGAGCTGGTCATAGACGCCGCCGCGGGCCATCTTCTCCAGAGTTGAGACGAAGACCTCGCGCAACTCCTCTTTTCCCGAGCGCGCGTATTGGTCAATCAGAAGATCGAGCACGGCGGGATGAGGAAATTTAGGGGCGCTTCCGAAGCCCCCATTCTGCGGGTCATACATCTTCAGCGCCGCTTCCACAATCTCGTCAATCACCCTGGAAGAGAACTCTCCGCTGCCGCCGGCGAAAGACTCGGCCCGGGAGATGGCGACCTCAACCATCTGCGCCTGGTCCACTACATCGCTATTTTTCTGGTGATAGGCGTCCGCGATCGACTGCAGCACGCGCTTGAAACTGGGACGTCCGTAGTTGTCGTCGGGGGGGAAGTAAGTGCCGCCGTAGAACGGTTTGCCGTCGGGAATGAGAAACGCAGTCAGCGGCCAGCCACCCTGGCCGCTGATGGCGCTTACCGCCACCTGGTAACGGCTGTCAATATCGGGGCGCTCGTCGCGATCGACCTTCACCGCCACGAAACGTTCGTTCACGATCCGTGCTACTTCCGGATCGTCGTACGATTCGCGGTCCATGACGTGGCACCAGTGGCACCAGACCGCGCCAATGTCGAGCAGGATGGGTTTGTTTTCCCGCTTTGCGGTGGCAAAGGCTTCTTCACCCCACTCGTTCCACTGAATGGGCTGGTGCATGGCGGAACGCAAATACGCGGAAGACGCCTTGGAGAGGGAGTTCAGGGTCTGGGTGGTCATCCTCGTAGTCTAAATGTTTTTAGAAGGGGCGGGAGAACGAAGGCAGATTTCAGAACGCAGATTGAAGATTTCAGATTGAAAGTAAAACGGCAATTCACGCGATTTTCAATCTGCAATCTGCAGTCTTCATTCCGGGGTCGCACCCAGCGGGTTCACCACCTGAACCGCGCCGTACTTCTGCCCCGCTGCCAAATCCTCGGAATACAAGATCGCTGCGCCTGAGCTTTCGGCCGCTTGCAGAATCAGAGCATCCCAAAAAGATGTCTGGTAGCGTAGCTCGATCTCAAGCGCCTGCAGGACGGAGGCCGAATCATTGATCACGATCTCCCAGCTCAGGTAGTCCTGAATGATCCGCCGTATTTCTTCCACCGGGAGCGAGCGGGCAATCTTGCGGCGAAGGTTAATGCAAAGTTCCTGCAGCACTTGTGTGCTCAACACTCCCTGCCCTGAAGCCCAAAGTTGCTCAACTAGTTGGCGGGCGCGCTCGTGTCTCAGACCCGCGGAGCGATCATGGGCATAGAGCAAGATATTGGTGTCGACGAAGTATTTATCAGGCATGATCTATCGTTCGTGAAGTTCGTCGCGGGAACGTGGCGGCGTCCATCGCAGGTCAAGCCCCTCGCGCAGCCGGGCCAGGGCGCGCTTTCGAGCTCGCTCATAAGTCTTGCGTTCGCGCACGATCTGTTCAAGACGCGCGGCGAGGAGGGCGCTGATGGAAGTACCCTCTTCGGCTGCCAGCACGCGGATTTCGCGCAGGAGAGCCGCGTCCAGTTTCAGTGTAATATTGGCCTTCATTTTGGTAGCACGTAAATATGTGCAGCACTATATTACGTGCTCTAGATTGCCAAGTCAAATCTGAAGCACTCCAGAGAAGCGCCTGTCCTGAGCCATAAATCGCAGGCATCCGGTCACTGTTCTCATGCGGACAACTGCCGCGCAATCGCGCAATACAAATCCACTGCATCCTGCAGCTGTTTCTTTTCGACGTACTCGCCGTCGGTGTGGGCCACATGAATCGATCCGGGGCCGACGAGGAGGGGCTGTCCCCAGGCGCTGAGCGCGGGAATATCAGTAGTGAAAGCCGCAACCATGGTGGCAAGGCCGTCCAGAGTGCGCAGGCGAACAAACGGAATCTCGAGGACAAACTCAACTTTCGCCAGAGTGCCCACCGCTTCAACAATCCCCCGCTTTAGTTGCTCTGACGAGCCCACCAGGCGGTAGAGCAGTTGGGCGCGGGCTTTGTCCGGGACCACATTAGGGGCACGGCCGCCTTCGATCACGCCGATATTGAGGGTGCAGGGCCCGATGCCCTCTTCGACCGGCAGCGTCATCGCCCGCAGGCGTTGCAATGCCAGCAGCAGCTTGTCAATCGCCGATTCGCCCAGTTCAGGGTAAGCCGAGTGCGCCATGCGCCCCTGCGCGATGACCTCGACCCGCAACGCACCTTTAGACGCGATTGCGATCTGGTTCTCGGTGGGCTCGCCATTCACCAAAAATTTCGAGCCGGGAGGATTCTGGTTTGCCGCTTTGGCGCCCAGGCTGTCTCGTTCCTCGCCGACCAGAAAAAGCAGCCCTACATGAACGCCTTCCCCACGCAACCGTTCCGCGGCCTCGACCTGCGTCGCGATGATTCCCTTGGCATCGCAGGAGCCTCGTCCGAATACCCGCGTCGCATCTTCAGACGAAGGAATAAATGGCGGGACCGTATCCATGTGAGTGGAGAACACAACCGCGGGCCGCGGCTGGTCGGAGGAGATGGCAAAAATGTTGCAGCGCGCGCCTTCCACCGGAATCTTGTCTGCCTCAAACCCTCGCCGTAGCAATTCGCGGTGAAGGAAGTCTCCTACCCGGCCCTCGTTGCCGGTAATGGACTCGATATCGACGAGTTGACGGGTGAAGGCGGCGACAGTCATGCGCGACAGGATACCTTAGTCTCGCGCGGTGAGCATACTCGGCGTCCGGCGTGCCTTAAAACGCAATCACCACGGAGGACACAGGGGACACTGAGGAATGCGGAACAGGAGAGTGGTCGAATGAGAGGATGGCAAAATAATCTGAGGATCGGCGGCAGCCTCATGTACTCCGTGTCCTCAGTTCCTCCGTGGTTCAAACAAACTGCAGACAATTGCCGGCACACGGAGAATGCCGAGGAACTTCGATTCGCTGCTATGCTTTACTGAACCGGAATGGAGACGCAAGCCGGCACAATCCGATCCTTTTTTTTGGAAGGCCCCGCAGGCCGGCTCGAAGCCCTGCTCAATGCCGGGGCGCCCGGTGCCGCTTACTGCGGCGTCGTTTGTCATCCTCATCCCGTCTATGGCGGCACTCTGCACAATAAAGTCGTCTTTCATGCCATGAAGGCGCTGAACAGCTTCGGTTTTCCCGTGCTGCGTTTCAATTTTCGCGGGACTGGCCTCAGCCAGGGCGAGCATGACCGCGGAAGCAGTGAAGTGGACGACGTGCAAGCGGCGCTGGATTGGCTGGACCATGAGTTTCACTTGCCTCTCATCTTCTCCGGATTCTCATTCGGCGCGGCGGTCGGCTTGCGCGCGGCTTGCTCCGATGCGCGGGTGAGGGCTGCGATTGGACTGGGTCTGCCGGTGTCTCCCATTGACGATCGCACCTATGACTTCGGTTTTCTTCAGAACTGCGCCAAGCCAAAACTATTTGTCAGCGGCGATCGCGATCAGTTCGGAACGCCGGCCCAGTTGGAAGGGTTGATCCATTCGATCCCAGGCCCGAAGAAGCTGGTCCTGATCCCGGGCGCCGATCATTTCTTTGAAGGGCGCCTGCGGGAGATGCGGGACGCGATCGAGCAGTGGGTTAGCGAAGCAGTGAATTTGTAATCATGCGAGGGCGAGACGCCCTCGGGACAGCCGGCGGGACGCCGGCGCTACGCGGCTTTCATATGCCTTCATCTGCTGCCGATCGCGAGAAGCTTGCCCTGGACATGCGGGTCACGGCGCGGCATCTGTTTGAGCATGCCCTCGCGGACGCCAGCATTGACCGGGCATTCCAGCGCCACGTGGATTGCGATCGCGGGGTGCTTCGAATTTGCGAGGACCTGCATGACCTGGATTCGTATCACCGCGTGCTGGTGATCTCCCTCGGCAAGGCGGCGCATGCCATGGTTAATTCGCTGGAAATGCAGGCGGGCAATCGCTTCCAGGGCATCGTGGCCAGTTCAGTCGATCCGATTTCGCAGGTTCGGGGTTTTCGCTACTTCCGCGGCGGCCATCCTACGCCGAATCAGGAATCGATCCGCGGCGCCGAGGCCATCTTGAAATCGCTCCACGCCCAGAACGCGTCGTCATTGGTGATCTTCATGCTCAGCGGCGGTGGTTCATCGATCGCGGAAAAGCCGATCGACGACGAAATCTCGCTGGACGACCTGGTCACCACGTATCGCGTTCTGGTGCTCTCCGGTGCGCCGATTGCCGAGATCAATACCATCCGCAAACATCTGTCCGCCATCAAGGGTGGAAGGATGGCCGTCGCGGCCTCGGGAGCGCAGCAGGTCTCGCTCCTGGTCTCCGATGTTCCTGACAACATGCCCGATGCCCTGGCCTCGGGACCGACCATGCCTGATTCCACCAGCGTGGCCGACTGTTACAGCGTGATTGAGAAATACGGCATGCTGGACAAGTTTCCAGCTTCGGTGCGCGAATTGTTTCAACGTCACGCGCTGGACGAGACTCCCAAGTCCGATGACCTCGCCTTTCATCGCTCGCGCTGGTGGCCCTTGCTCTCGAACGCTTCGCTGCTCGAGGCGGCGGAGGCAGAGGCGCAACGTCACGGCTTCAGCGTGGAGATAGACAACAGCTGCGACGACTGGGATTACGCCCGCGCGGCGGAATATCTTCTCGAACGATTGCGCCGGTTGCGCCAGACGTCCGAACGGGCGTGCCTGATTTCCGGGGGAGAAGTCACCGTGAAGGTGGAAAACGGCGGCACCGGCGGGCGTAACCAGCAGTTTGCCCTGGCCTGTGCGGCAAGAATTTCCGGCGAAGCCATCACCGTGCTCAGCGCGGGCACCGACGGCATTGACGGCAACAGCCCCGCTGCTGGCGCCATCGCGGACAGCACCACCCTCGACCGCGCCCAGGCCCGCGGACTGGACGCAGGCGCCCACCTTGCCGCTTTCAATGCATACCCATTTTTTGAGTCGTTAGGAGACGCGATCATGACCGGCCCCACAGGAAATAATCTGCGAGATCTAAGAATTCTCCTGGCGTACTAAGCAAAAGTGTGGGGCGGCCTCGCCCGCCGCCTTTGGGGTGGTGTTGCTCGTCCAAAACTTCAAATCAAAAGCGTCGGACAAAAGCCTGCCCTGGGCGAAGTCGAAGGGAGTGTCCGACACACACATTCAGAAAAACTTCGTTACGCCTTCCTCCAGCACGAACACCCGGTCCTCAATGCCTGCAGCTTTCGCTTCTTGCTCCAGCAGTTGCAGCGGTTCGTCCATGGGTTCCTGGGAGAGTTGAAAGGTGCCGTAGTGCATGGGCACCATCCAGCGCGCATTCAGGTCAAAGAAGGCCCGCATGGCGTCGGCCGGGCTGGTGTGAACGTTGCGAAAGGAGGGCGGATTGTACGCGCCGATGGGCAACAGCGCCAGTTCCGGCGCCAGGCGCTGTCCAATCTCACGAAAACCAGCAAAGTAAGCCGTGTCGCCGGCGTGATAGATCGAATGCTTGTGGTCGCGGAGAACGTAGCCGCCGTATCCGCGGTGCGAGTCCTCGATCACTCGTGCGCCCCAGTGCCGCGAGGGCACATGGGTGACGGTCAGATCGCGATGACGATAACTGTTCCACCAGTCCAGTTCCACCACGTTGTCGAAGCCAAGGTCGGAAACCAGGTCGAAGACATGGTGCGGGACCAGAATCGTGGGCGCCACCCCGCGCCGCCGTTTGGTTTGCTGCACGATGGCGCGCAGCGACGGCCGGTGCAGATGGTCGAAGTGCGCATGGGTCACCAGCACCAGGTCAATGGCCGGCAGGTCGCGCACTCTCAGACCAGGCTGCCGCAGTCGCTTGAGCACGAAGAGCCAGCGCGCAAAGTTGGGATCGATGACAATATTCTGGCCACCCACCTGGAGAAAGAAACTCGAATGACCGATGAAAGTCACGCCCATCTCGCCGCTGGCTGCGAACTTGGGCTGGTGGATAAGGCCGGTCCGGGGGGTGACCGCGGAGCGCCGCACCAGGCTGCCGAACTGCCGGGCGCGATTGCGGAGAGCGCGATTCTTCAGTGTGCTTTTTAACATCTGGCCTGGCCGGAGTGGCGAATCGGACGCGTCTCCTCGTTCGCCCACCGTTTCGCCAACGAGCGCGAAACGGAATGCGGCACTGGCTCATTCTAGAACAAATGCTCGCGGGATTACCTTGACCCTGGTTGCTGGCGTCAGTTCTAATCACTGTCTGGCAATTAATACCTTCAGGGAGAGTCAGGATGCGTGTTGCCTTCTTGGGATTGGGAATCATGGGACGGCCAATGGCGGCCAACCTGGTCAAGGCCGGTCATGAGGTTTCCGTGTGGAGCCGCACCGCCGGCAAGGGAGTAGACGGCGCGCGCAGTGCGAGTTCACCTGCCGATGCTGCACAGGGCGCGGAAGTGGTGTGGATGTGCGTTTCCGACACTCACGCCGTGGAAAGCGTTTTGTTCGGGCCCCAGGGGGTCGAGGAAGCGCTGGCTGAAGGCATGACCATTGTTGACTCCAGTACGATTTCACCCTCGGCGACCCGCAAGTTCGCCGAGCGGGTGGCGGCGCGCGGAGTGCGCTACGTGGACGCGCCCATGACTGGATCGAAGGTCGCAGCCGAAGCCGGCAGCCTCATTTTTATCGTAGGCGGGGACGAAGCGGTGATCGAGTCCCTGAAGCCGTTATTCGCCGCGATGGGCAAAGTATTTTTCCGCCTGGGCGAAACCGGCATGGGACAGTCCGCCAAGCTGGTCATGAACCTGCAAATTGCCCTCATTTATGAGGGCTTCGCCGAGGGCCTCACGCTGGCCACCAAGCTGGGCGTGGATGTCGAGAAACTGATGCCGGTGATTCAGGCGTCCATGATTCGCTCCGGCGTGGTGGACTACAAAGCTCCCTTTGTCCTCAAGCGTGATTTCACCCCCAATTTTCCGCTGCGCCTGATGCATAAAGACATCCGTCTGACTCTCGAGGCAGCCAAGGAAGTACGGGTAAAACTGCCCGCCCTCGAGACCGTGGAAGAGATCTACGAATTGGCCAGCGAAGATGGACATCAGGATCTCGACTACGCCGCCACCCTCACCCTGCTCGAGAAGTGGGCGGGTGTAGAAGTGAAGGGCGCGTCCGCCTGAGAGTGGCGCTGCAGTAAGTGTGGACGCGGGCGACTCCCCCGCGAGTTGGGTATCTCGAGCAACCTGCGTGGGGGCAGCCGCCCTCGGCTGTCCGGTTGACTCGAAGAGTCAACGAAGTGTGGCCGCAAGATTTCCGGGACAGATCCCCGGCGGTTCGCGGGCGAGTCGCCCGCGGCCACACCATCCCAAAGTCTGACGCCGCGGGATTAACGGGCTAGTACCTCCGTAACATACCAACCTCCGCTATTACACAAGTCTTACACGCGTCGATATCTGTCCCTGCTAACGTAAGTAGTGGAAGCTCAATACCGGGAACAGGAAAAGAATATGGCCATCGACCTCGAAGTGTTGGATCGGAAAGCAGCGGCAGACGACGAAATTAATTGGGTAACCGCGATTTTTATGGGCCTGTTCCATGTAGGCGCCATCGCGGCGTTGTTTTTCTTTACCTGGAAGGCTTTTCTGGTCTCGATGTTCCTGTGGTGGGTTTCCGGAAGCCTCGGCATCGGCATGGGCTACCACCGATTGCTCACCCATCGCGGCTACAAGACGCCGAAGTGGGTCGAATATGTCTTAACTACCTGTGCAACGCTGGCGCTTGAGGGCGGACCGATCTTCTGGGTGGCCACGCACCGCATCCATCATCAGCATTCCGATCAGGAAGGCGATCCCCATTCGCCTCGTGACGGCAAGTGGTGGGCGCACATGGGCTGGATCCTGACCGGCAAGTCGATGCATCACGACACCACCACGCTGGCGCGCTATGTTCCTGATCTGGCCAAAGACAAATTCCACGTCTGGATTACGAAGTATCACTACGTGCCCATGATTGTCCTCGGAGTCGTGTTGTTCGCCATTGGCGGCCTCCCGTTCCTGCTGTGGGGAGTTTTCTTCCGCACTGTCATCGGGCTGCACACCACGTGGCTGGTCAATTCTGCTACGCACAGCTGGGGCTCGCGGCGTTTTGTCACTCGCGATCTTTCCACCAACAGCTGGTGGGTGGCTTTGCTTACTTTTGGCGAAGGCTGGCACAACAATCATCACGCGCACCCGGTTTCTGCCCGCCACGGCCTGAAGTGGTACGAGATTGATTTCAACTGGTATGGCATCTGGGCCCTGACCAAGCTGGGTCTGGCACGCCAGGTTTACCGGGTAAAACTCTCCGAACTGCGCCGCCAGGAAGAAGAACAGGGAGCCCCGGCGGAAGCACGGGCCGAAATGGTCTCAGCCTAAGGGATAGTGTGGGGCGG
Source organism: Terriglobales bacterium (assembly GCA_035298145.1). Lineage (GTDB taxonomy): Bacteria > Acidobacteriota > Terriglobia > Terriglobales > Acidobacteriaceae > JAIQFF01. The sequence continues at coordinate 9,978 of DATGYF010000662.1, forward strand.
GCGCCCTCGCCCGCCGCTTTTGCCTTTGATTTTGAGAAACGAAACCGCATAAACCCTGGCATTCGCAGCAAGAAAGCCCAAACTCAACTCCAACCCCAACGGCGGCGGGCGAGGGCGCCCGCCCCACACACTCTTCCCTCTGCGCGGTAGAATCCTTGCCATGCCCATCAGCAGCCGCCGCCGGGCCATCGCTTTTTTCGTCGTGCTGGGCGTTTGCCTGGTGCTGCTGGCGGTGGGGCTGAACGTCGGCTGGATCATTCTCAACTGGCGTGAGGGCGTCCTGCTCTTTCTGGGCGTGATCTTTTTTGCCCTGCTGATTGCCGGAATGATCGTGAACACCAGCTTCCTGGTGCGCGAAATTCGCCGCAACGAGCAACACGACAGCTTTATCAATGCCGTCACCCATGAACTGAAGACGCCCATCGCGTCTATCCGGCTCTATCTCCAAACCCTGCAGCATCGTGACGTGGATGAAGCCCAGCGCCGCGAGTTCTATCGCCTCATGCTGGACGATACCGATCGCCTGATGGGCACGGTGGACCAGGTGCTCAAGGCCGGAGAGGCCGGCCACAAGCGCCAGGACCGGCGCATCCCGGTGGACTTCAGCGGGCTGGTTCGTGAGTGCGTGGAGGTGGCTCGCGCCAGCCATCACCTGGCTCCGGAGTCCCTGCGCTACGAGCAATCGGTCAACCACGGCCCCACCGCGGGTGTTTTGGGAGACTCCGAGGAACTGCGCGCCGCGGTTTCGAACCTGCTGGACAACGCGGTCAAGTACTCCGGAGAGCGCGTGGAAATCCTGGTGCGGCTTGACACACCCGACGAGAAACGTGTGACCGTGAGCGTCCGCGATCGCGGAGTGGGAATCAAGGCCGAAGAACTGAAGCGCATCTTCAAACGCTTTTACCGTGTCTCCAACCGCTCGCTGAGTCATGTGAAGGGAACCGGCCTCGGTCTTTTCATCGTGCGGGCCATTGCTCGCAAGCACGGGGGCCGTGTCTTTGCCGAGAGTGAAGGCGAAGGCCGCGGCACCACGATGGTTCTGGAGTTGCCCAGGGTGAGCCTGTAGGCGTGTAGATGTGGGTCGGACACAGCCTGCTCTGACGAAGTCGAAGGGAGTGTCCGACCCACACAACCATGGGATCCGCATGAGTCATGTTCTGATTGTTGAAGACGAAGCCCACCTGGCCAAGGGACTGCAGTACAACCTGGAGGCTGAGGGGCACTCGGTCTCCGTGGTAGGCGATGGGGAGCGGGCGCTGGATCTGCTTCTGGGAAAATCTTCCGC
>DATGYF010000663.1:0-2131 GCA_035298145.1 Terriglobales bacterium
AACGCAGATGAAACAAGGCTTTGGCGTGGGGCGTGGGCTGGCCTTCGTAAGGGTTCTTAAGCGCCTTGGCTGATTCCGGGGCGTTATGGAAATTCGAGCTCTGGGCCGGAGCTTGGGAAACCAGCAATACGCCGGCAATGACAAAGATGGCGGGTGAAGCTTGAACGATGCGGACGATGGCTTTCAAAACTGTTCCTCCATGAGCACGATTCGAGTTGTAAAAGATGTCATACCGGCCAGGCGAGTTCAATATCCCTTTATTTTAACCACAAAGTAATTGAACTCGGACGAGCCCTCCAGCAAGAGCTGATGCGGCACCCCGGGAGGAATGCGAACCACGTCTCCCGCGGAAAGCTTGCGCCGGATGCCGCCTTCGATTGTGCCATTGCGCTTTTCGTGCGGGCCCACCGTCTCTCCGTTCACCAGCTTGCCACCCAATACCAGGGTGGCCGATCCCGATTGCACGAAGAAGACGTCAACCTGGTTTTCATGCCACTCCGGCGGGCCGTCGGATTCGCGCCGGACCAGCATAGCGCTGTCGTGGGGAAAGTCCGCCAGCAACTCTACAGCAAAATGGTGCGGATCGGCGGTGGCATCGGCATGCATTTTGCTTTCGAAATGCTTTAGCGACGCCGGAGTCCAGAGTTGGAACCCGGCCGGGGCTGCTTCCTGCGCGCTGGCACCCAACAAAAGAATCATGACGGGAGAAAGCAGCCATGGTTTCTTCATTAATCCTCACCTCGAAATTGCCGGCACATTCAGCAGCCCCTTGTAGCGCCGGCGTCCCGCCGGCTGTCGCGAGGGCATCTTGCCCTCGCATCGCTAACGGCGTTGCGAAGCGGTTCCAGGCGGCCTATCGATGGGGCCAGGCACAGCGAATCTCCGGTTTACAACTCCACCCTTTAGATTTGCTAAAGTAACCCTGCCAGCTTTCAAACGATAGGCAGGGGCGTTAGAGCTGTCAAATTGAAAAAGCTAAAGAGACGTTTCAGGAAGCCTAAAAGGATTTAATACTACCGTTTTCTCCTGACACCGGCGGGAGCTTTTGCCGGGATGCATCGGCCCTGAAGGGGAGTATTTATGGATATACACCAGCTCGAATTGTTTCTTGCCGTGATGGAGTCACCGAGCATGACTCGTGCCGCCGAGAAAGTCTTCCTGTCCCCAGGTGCGGTCAGTCTTCAACTGCACAATCTCGCCGACGAACTCCATACTGAACTGTTCGTGCGCAGCGGAAAGCGTCTGATTCCCACGCCGGCCGCCATACGCCTGGCGGAACATGCCAAAGACCTGATCAAGCGGATGGGCCAGATCAAGCAGGAGTTTCAGAACGACCTGGCAACGGATGTGCGGCCATTCCACTTTGCTACCGGCGTGACCACCCTGATCTATCAATTGGGAAAACCACTCCGACAGCTGCGCAAGCAGTATCCCAAAGCGGAGATCCGGGTCTCCGTGAATGTGACTGAAGAAACCGTCAGGGGGCTGCACGACCGCCGCTTCGATCTGGGCCTCATTTCGCTTCCGATTCCAGAAGAGAACCTCAAAATCATCCCCCTCTTTGATGAGGAGCTCCTGATTGTGCGTCCTTCAACCAGCAAGGTTCGCGGCCCGCAGACCGGATCGGTGCGTATCTCCGAACTGGCCCGGGTCCCGTTCCTGCTCTATCCCGTGGGGACCGTGTTGCGAGTACTTATCGACCGCTTTTTCAAAGACATCGGCGTGAACCCTCGGGTCGTAATGGAAGCGGAAGATACCGAGGCCATCAAGCGCCTGGTGGAATCGGGCTTCGGCTATTCGATACTGCCCGAGCACGCACTGCGGCGGCGTACCCGCTTTTTCCAGACGTTTCGGGTAGATGGCCATCCCATAACCCGAGGCCTGGCGCTGGCAATGGTGCAGACCGACTATCCTCGCAAACTGACTTTGTCGGTGGCCGAATCGCTGCGGACGATGCTGACCGCCTGAGTTTCATGCAGAAGCTCGAGGCGATGCCGGAAAAAGACGAAGTCACGAAAGTGGAGACTCACCTTATAATTCACTCCACCAAATTGGTAAGGAGTGATGGATGGGTCATCCGCTTCTTGATCTGACGAAAAAGACCGCAGTGGTGATCGGCGGTATCGAATAG
>DATGYF010000664.1:0-3308 GCA_035298145.1 Terriglobales bacterium
GATTGGCGCTCGCTCCGTGCTGCCAGGAGACGCTGCACAATCAGCTGATCGGTACCGTGACTGGCCGTTGTCAGAAATGCCCCACCGATCAATCCCGCCCAAAACGTGTAAGGCCTCCAGAAGTCAGGCGTGAAATCGAACACCTGTAGCTTGCCCGCAGCCGACGCCATGTGATGAATTGCAGGCCAGCCTCCTGGCACGAGATGCTGAATCGTAAACAGGCCCACCAGCGTCCCGCCGACGTAAATCACGGTCTGCACCACGTCGGTCCAGATCACCGCCGCCAGTCCGCCCTCGAACGTATAGACGAGCGTGAGCGCGGTAATGATTGCGATTGAAGCCACTTCGCCTGTCCCCAGCGCGATGGCCACCACGATAGAAACGGCGTAAACCCTCACTCCTTCCGCCGCGGCCCGCGTCACCAGGAAGAGGCCGGCCGTCAACGAACGCAGTTTCTTGCCGAAGCGCCGTTCGATCAGTTCGTACGCGGTGTACAGATCGCCGCGGAAATAATGCGGCAGCAGGACGAAACTGATAATGAACCGCCCCACCACGTAGCCCAGCACCACCTGCAGAAACGTCAGATTGGTGTCGTAAGCCAGGCCGGGAATGCTGATGATGGTGAGAGTGCTGGTTTCAGCCGCAACAATCGAAAGCGCGATCGCCCACCAGGGAATATTCCGGTCGGCGAGAAAGTAGTCGCGCAAGGTGCGCTGCTTCTTGCGAAAGCGCAACCCAAACAGCGTGATCCCCGCCAGGTAAAGCGCGATGATGCCGAGATCAAGCTTGTCGAGAACCATAAAGAGTTCGTTCAGCAACAGTCAGTGTGGCCGCGGGCGACTCGCCCCGCGCAGCGTACTGCCATCCCAGAGTAGCGGGCTTTGAAGAGAAAGTCCGCCGATCTATGGCGAGGTACCTAGCTCGTCACGCGTAGGTTTTTCGGGCTGTGTGGGTCGGACACTCCCTTCGACTTCGCTCAGGGCAAGCTCTGTCCGACGCCTTTGAACTTGAAAACGTAGCGACCGCCGGTACTTCGGTTTGGGATGCCAAAACAAACTCTTATGGTAGAACTACGCTCGTGGCCATCTTCCTCGGCATCGACGGCGGCGGCAGCAAGACTTCCTGCCTGATCGGCGACGAAACCTCCGTACTGGGCACAGGAACCGGCGGGGCCAGCAACGTGGTCCGGGTGGGCGAAGCGCAGGCGCGCGAGTCGCTGGCTGGCGCCATCCGGCAGGCCTGCACGGTTGCCCATCTCAACCCGTCCCAGATCGGCGGCGTCTGCGTCGGCCTCGCCGGCGCAGCCCGGCCAGAGATCAGCGAGGTGGTAAGACGCATCGTCGCGGAGATCGTTCCGGGCAGCGTCGAAGTGGTGGGAGACAATGTCATCGCTCTCGAAGCCGCTTTCGGCGACGGCCCGGGCGTGATCGTGATCGCCGGCACCGGCTCGATCGCCTACGGCCGCAATCGCGAAGGGCAGACAGCCCGCGCCGGAGGCTGGGGCTTCGCTATATCGGACGAGGGCTCCGGCCACTGGATCGGCCGCACCGCGGCGGCCGCCGCTATCGGAGCCTGGGACGAGAACCCCGAACAGGACCTGCGCCTGATCGATATGCTGACGAAGTCCTGGCGCCTGCAAACCATCGAGCAGCTGGTGCCGGCGGCGAACGCCACGCCACCGCCGGATTTTGCCGCGCTTTTTCCCGTCGTACTCTCCCTGGCGGATTCCGGCGACCGCATCGCGCGTGACGTTCTGACTCAAGCAGGAACTCAACTCGCCAACCTGGCAGGAATCCTGCTGAGGCGCCTGTTTCCGCATGCCGAAGCAGTCCCGGTGGCCATGTCCGGCGGTGTCTTCGGTAGTTCCGCGCTGGTGCGCCAGGTTTTTTACAATAGTCTTCGTTCCGCGCATCCCGGCGTGGTCATCAATCCCAATGTGATTGAGCCGGTCCGGGGCGCTCTCGATCTGGCACGCAAGGGCGCCGCGAAATAGCGAGTGTGGTTTTGGGAAGGGCACGACCTTGGTCGTGCCGGCCAAACTCGGGAAGTATGTGGCGCTTTACGCCTGACTTCTTTCGCTCCTTCGGAGCTCGCCACGTTCTCGTGTTTACCCAGGGCTTGCGCCCTGGGCTGCATTCTGGCGCCGCTTCGCGGCTAGGCTGGCTTGCGCTGACAAACTCATGTCTCACGATCCAAACACGGCTCGCACGGCTCCGGAAGCCGGTGACGCTCGTACGCCCGAATCCGGCAGCGCCTCGGATGCATTCACCGCCACCGCATCCGATCCCGCGCTCACCGAAGACCTGGCCCTGGCATTTCTGAAGCAGAGCGATTTGCCCACCCAGGCGCTTGATCGCCTCAGCCGCAACCGCGGCATCATGAAAAGCCGCAAGATAAAGCTTGCGCTGGTCGAGCATCCCCGCACTCCGCGACACATTTCCGTCCCCATGGTGAGACACCTGTTTACCTTCGACCTCATGCAGGTCGCCCTCACCCCGATCGTCCCTGCCGACATCAAAATGGCTGCCGAAGAATCTCTCATCAACCGGCTGGAGAGACTTTCGCAAGGGGAGCGGCTCACCCTGGCGCATAGGGCTTCGGGGCGGGTGGCCGCGGCCCTGCTGCTTGATCCGGAGCCGCGCGTGATTCATGCCGCGCTGGAAAATTCCCGCCTGACTGAAGCGGCAGTCATCAAGGCACTGATGCGCCGCGATGCGTCAGCGGCATTCGTGAGCGCGGTCTGCCATCATTCCAGGTGGTCGCCGCGGCGGGAGGTCCGTATCACCCTGTTGCGCAATGAAAAGACGCCACTGAGCCGGGCCCTCGAATTCTCACGCTCGCTGCCACCTGTAATGGTGCGCGAGATCCTGCACGGCTCCCACCTGCCCGAGGCAACCAGAAAGGGTTTGTTGAAGGATGTTGCGGAAAGAAGTGGCAATTCTGCCGGGTCCGGCTTCTAGCGTGCCGCCTTTGCGCTGGCCGCCGCTGACGGATTTGCCTGCCGCCCGTGCAGTAGTTCAACCAGCGCCTGGTACAAGCGGGTCTTCGTCGCATGCCGCTCGCCCGCCCGCGTGATGTAGCGCACGTGCACATCGATTCCGGAACTCGTGGGACGCAGACTCACCTCCGGCGCCGCCGAAACCGGCTGTGCCCGGTAGTGGCCTTTGGATCGCTGCCATTCCTGCTCCGCTGCTTCTACATTCGCTGCGGTTTGCTCCGCGACCATTTTCTGGATGGCATCAATCATTGGGTAGGGATTCTCGCTGGCGGGCACCAGAATCTGGACTTCGTCCCACAGCCACTGCCCG
>DATGYF010000665.1:0-16730 GCA_035298145.1 Terriglobales bacterium
GAGTGAACAGGTAGATGATGAGCCCGATGATTCCGGTCAGCATGACCAGGATCATCCAGATGACGGCGTTCTCCATGCCCCGGCTCTTGGCGTCGCGCGCTACCCAGATCAGCAACGCAATGTTGAGGGCGATGATGCCCACAATGATGACGCCGAAGAAGCCCAGGCAACCGCAAGCCACAAAGGGGTTGGCATCAGGATCGCGTTGCCACAGCAGGAAGCTGGCGGGCAGTAACCTCTCGCGCGCTCTTGCGGCTTCCGACATCAGGATGAAGGACATGCCTCTGTCTCCTGTAAGTAAGGTGGCGGCGGGCATCTTGGCCTGCGGCCTGGGACGTCTATGCCCGGCTGGGGAGGGTGGACCGAGTGCGGCGGACATTATCAAAAAGGATTTGTCTGCGCAACCCGAAAGATATTCGCCGGAAGCCGGCCGCGACGCGTCGGTCCCGAAGGATCTGGCGTGCACAGCGCCCGCGGGGGCCCAGCCGCGCACGAGCTTCACGGCCGATGCTCCGTACGCACCGTGACGGCATTGACGAAAGGGATTTGGCGGAGTACGGTGGAACGATTTTTTGGCGGCTTGACGACTATCTCGCGGTGCCGGGAGTAACTTGCATGCTCTGCCCTCAATGCGGCCGACCAGTGCCGGAAGGCGCGACCTTATGTCCCACCTGCGGCCGGCAAACTGCGCCGACTCAGTATAGTGTCGGCGGGCTTGAGCCCATGGCTCCCAGCCCTGTTTCCGGGCCGGTCACGCCGGAAAAGACCAGCGGCCTGGCCATCGCCAGTCTGATCTTTGGGCTCCTCTTTCTATTCTTCCCTTTGTCCATTGTGGCCATCGTCTTCGGACACATTTCACTTTCTCAGATCAAAAAAAGCGCAGGTCGCCTGGGAGGAAAGGGTCTGGCGATTGCGGGCCTGGTGCTGGGATATCTCGGGGTCGCCATAATCCCGCTGATCCTGATCATCGCGGCGATCGCGATTCCCAACCTGCTGCGGGCGCGCATTGCGGCGAATGAGGCGTCCGCGGTAAATGCGGTCCGGAGAATCAGCACCGCGCAAATGACCTATCAATCGCAGTTCCCCGCCGTCGGATTTGCTCCCGATCTGCAGTCTCTGGGTGGCGCCACGCCGTGCAGCGCCAACCCGGCCACGGCCTGCCTCCTCGAGAATGAACTGGCGGCCGCGACCTCTCTGCCCGGGATGCATGGCTACATTTTCATGCTGAAGCGTTCCGAAGACGGTACCCGGTATTTCGTGAGCGCGGCACCGGCGACGCGCAATCAGACCGGTGTCCGCAGCTTCTGCTCGACCGAAGACGGAGTAGCACGGGTCGATCCGAATGGAGCTGAGATTCCCGACCACGATGCATGCGCCGGACTGTCACCGATCGACTGATATGTGGGCGCGAACGTCCTCGCTCGTGCCGGACAGACGTGCGGGACGGCCGTCTCTCTGTTGGTCAGTGTCGGCTTTATTCGACGTATGCTGTCGATTCAAGGCTCGCCGTGGCACGAGCGAGGACGCTCGCGCCTACATTACATAGATTTGTTTTAGCTGCGTTCGCGCCATAGAATCGAAAGCTCGCGGGCACCAGACTCCTCTCGTAGCGCCGGCATCTTGGCGGCTGGCTCGGGGGCATTCTGCCCCGGGGGCGGGCAAGATGCCCGCCCGACAGCCGGCGGGACGCCGGCGCTACAGACGGCAACCCATGGCCTCGACGACCACTTCGATTTCCCCTCGCACCCCCTTCACCATGGGGCGAGTTCTTTTTTTCCTGCTGATCGCTTCATTGCTCGTCGTCCTGGGCGTCTTGGCCTGGTTTTACTCCGTTGCGCGCTCTTCCCTGCCCCAATTGGACGGAAACGTAAAGATTTCCGGCCTTTCTGCCCGGGTCACAGTTATTCGTGACGTGCACGGCGTGCCCACGATCGAGGCCTCAAATCTCGACGACCTCTTTTTTGCGCAGGGGTATGTCACAGCGCAGGACCGCTTGTGGCAGATGGACATGATGCGGCGCTTCGCCGCCGGCGAAGTTTCCGAGATTCTTGGTGATGCCTTTCTCAAGCATGACCGCGAGCAAAGAATTCTGGGGCTGAAGGTGGCGGCGCAAAAAGCGCTTGAGGTTGCCTCCGCGCAAAATCGGGCTCACTTCGAGGACTATGCGCGGGGAGTGAACGCGTACATCGGATCGCACCGTGACCGGTTGCCCATCGAGTTCCGCATCCTGCACTATTCTCCCCGTCAATGGGCTCCGGAAGACTCGACGTTGATTGCCTCCCAGATGGTGAAAGACCTGAACCACTATCCCTATCGCGACGCGCTGGAGCGCGAGAAGATCCAGGCCAAACTCGGACCGGAACTGACGGCCGACTTGTACGTGAACTCTTCCTGGCGCGACCGTCCGCCAACCGTGGCACGCCCGGGACTCGACCAGGATACCGATGAGGAGAACCGTCCCCGGCGTCCGATTGGCAGTTCCGTCGCGAGTACGTCAGCAGGTGCGGATATTCAGAATCTCGCCAGCGAACTCCAATCGGATTCGGAGCGCGTGGTGATCGGCTCAAACAACTGGGTCGTTTCCGGGGCGCACACGGTTTCGGGCAAGCCCCTGCTCTCGAACGATATGCACCTGGGGCACCAGATGCCCAACCTCTGGTATGAGGCCCATCTGCGCTGCGGCAACTTCGACGCGGCCGGCGTCACGCTGCCCGGCTTGCCTTACGTGATCGTGGGACACAACCAGCGCATCGCCTGGGGTTTCACTAATATTGGCCCGACCGTGGAGGACGTTTACATCGAGACCTTCAATCCGGAGGGTCAATATCTGACTCCCGAAGGATGGAAGGCTCCCGAACACCGCAGCGAAGTGATTCACGTGAAGGCCAAACCAGACGTGACAGTGGATGTGGCCGTCACCCGCCACGGGCCCGTGATCACTGAACTCATCCCCGGCGAAAATCGTAAGCTGGCTCTGCGCTGGACGCTCTATGACGGCACCCACGATCCGTTCTTTGAAGTGGATTCGGCTCAGAATTGGGAGCAGTTCCGCGACGCTTTTTCGACCTTTGACGCTCCCGGACAGAACGTCGTGTACGCCGACGTGGAGGGCAATATCGGTTACCAGGCCACGGGAAAAATTCCCATCCGCGCCTCGGGCGACGGCAGCCTGCCGGAAAACGGCAGCGACAACACGCATGAATGGACGGGATATATTCCCTTCGACAAGCTGCCCAGGGCTTACAATCCGCCCTCCGGCATCATCGCGACCGCCAACAGCCGCATTACGCCGGACGGATATCCCTACTCGATCAGCACCGGATGGGAGGCCCCCTGGCGTTCGGCGCGGATTTATCGGGTGCTGGAGTCGGGCAAGAAATTCTCGGCGGCGGACATGCTGGCCTTGCAGACAGATATTTATTCCGAAGCCGACCGTTATTTTGCGGAACGGTTCGTGTACAGCGTGGACCACGTTAGCACCGCTTCTGCGCGAACCAAACAGGCCGCCGAACTCCTGCGAGGATGGGATGGCCGCATGACTGCGGATTCCGCTGCCCCTACCATTGCCTTTCAGGCTCGCGCCGAACTGGCACGCCTGCTGCTCGAACCCAAACTGGGCGGTGCGCCCGCGGACCCCAAAGAAGCCGCGGCCACGCTGAGTTGGAAGACTTATTCCTGGGGAATGCAGTCAGTATGGCTGGAAAACGTGGTCCACCATCAGCCTGCGCGTTGGCTTCCACAAGCCTATGCCAGTTACGACGATCTGCTTGCCGCGGCGGTTGAGGCTGCGGTCAGTGGTCCGGAAGCGCCGCAGGACCTGGCCTCGTGGAAGTGGGGAAAATTTCACCCGGTAGAGATTCAGCACCCAATCCTGGGGCGGGTTCCATTGCTGCAGCGCTGGACGGGCCCCGGGACCCTGCCGCAATCGGGGAGTGGCTATACCGTGAAAGCGGTGTCGCGCAGCCATGGGCCGTCGGAGCGGCTGACGGTGGACCTGTCCGATCTGGATCAGAGTACGTTGAACCTGGTCACCGGCGAGGCCGGAAATTTTCTCAGTCCCTATTACATGGACCAGTGGAGGGCGTGGTACGAAGGTTACACGTTTAAGCTGCCATATTCCGAAAAGGTCGTGACGGAAACAAAGCAGCATGAACTAGTGATGGAATAGCTTTCAGCTGGCAGCTTTCAGCCTTCGATCCACTTCCAGATCAGCGGGGCGTCGGCGGGCGGCTCTTGCGCCCCTTCGGGGCTTTGGTCGATTTTTCCATGCCTACCCAGGGCTTACGCCCTGGGCTACATTCTGCCGCCGCTTCGCGGCGGTGTGCCTGGGCTGACAGCTGAGAGCTGAGAGACTGGAAGCCGTGGCCCGAAGTCTGACGCCCGGCGTCCGAGGTCTGACGTCCGCCCTCCCGCTCAGTCCACTTCTTTCACATCCACGGCCTGGCCGATGATATCCACCTGGGTGGTTTGGAGCTTGTCGGTGGTGGTGTCATAAATTCCTAGCTCGCCATTCTGGATCACGTACATCACGTTCCTGCGGTTGATGGGTTGAATGCCGGTGACGTCACCCTGCAGAGGAGGAACAACGACGGTTGACGTGCTGGTATTGAGGATGGACAAGCAGCCGCGAATTTCACCCGGTGTGCTGCCACTGGACGGGGCTTTGATGTTGGTACAGGTGCGGGCGCCGATGAAAAGGCGGTTATTGGCACCCATCTCTATGTGGTTGTGATAGCCATCCGTGATAGTCGCGGTGGCAGTGACCGTCATGAGGCCCAGATCAACGGTGGAAACTTCTCCACAAGTAGTGGCCAGTGTCATGGGGGAAGAACCGGCGCAGGTGTTGGCGCCCGGCTTGGTCCCTGCAACATAGAGGATATTGCCGGCGAGCAATCCGGTGGTGCCGGCGTCGATCGGAATGGTCGGGCCGGGCAGGTTGCTGTTCATGTCCAGCAGCGTGATGCTGGCTGCGGTGCCTCCACACTCCGCCCCGCAGTTCAGGATGTAGGCGGTCGAGTCATCGTTGCTGAAAGCGGCCCACACCGGATGATCGAAGAGCGCGCTTTGAACATCGGTGCGCGGATCGGTGCTGGTGCCGACTGAACTTGGCGCCAGGACAGTCACCGTGTCTGGGCGGCTGCCAAAGGCCAGAAGGCGGTTGCCGTTGTGGCTCTGCGCCAGGTAGCGGGCGCCGGGGACTGGAATCGCGGCCGAAATGACATCGTTGGCCAAGTCCAGTACATCAACCACTCCGGGAGACTGCCCGGTCACGGTTGCGTTGGGGACCGCGGCAAAGCCGGTCACATTGTCCGGCGCCACCACGATACTTTCGCTGAAGCCCGGCAGCGGGATTGACGCCGAGGTTCCGCCGGAGGTTTGGGCCACGCTCTGGTGGGCATTGTTGACCACAGTGAGGGAGTTGTTCGCGGCACTGAAAACCAGGGTGAATCTCTTGTTTGGAAACAACACCATCAAACCCGGGTTGCTGCTGGTAGCGCCCACCGAGATTACAGCTGGCGAAAGCAGATCGCTTTGCCCATCCACGACATTCAGAACTGGGGCAGTTGAATTACCGTTGGGGAACAAGGGATTGGAAACGAAAACATGCACCTTGATGGTGGCCGGATTTGCCCCTGGTGTGCCTCCGATGGGATTGTTGTTGTAGTTATTTCCGCAAGAGACGAGCACGGCAGTAGCGGCTCCTAGAGCCAGAATTGCGAATGCGGTTTGCCTCAAACCAGGAACTCCCAAGAACATGAGGAATGGAGAGTTAGATGCAAGAATCGGGATTATAGCAGAGCCTCTCGGGCGAGTGGTTGCACCGACCGGTCGAACCGCGTTGACTGGGCATCCCTGCCATGATGCAAAACTAATCTTCATCTTGTATTCTCAAGGCGATGGCTGCCGATCTGCTCGCCCGCTTGAAACAGTCTCCCGTCCTGTGCGACGGGGCTACCGGGACCCTGCTCTATGCCAAGGGCATCTTTATCAATCGCTGCTATGACGAGTTAAACGTCTCGCAGCCGGACCTCATCCGCCAGCTTCATCATGAATATTTACAGGCGGGTGCAGAGATCATTGAAACCAACACTTTCGGGGGAAACTCTTTTCGCCTGGGACGCCACAGCCTGGAAAACCGGGTCCGCGAAATCAATCTGGCAGGGGCAGCTCTGGCCCGCGAGGCGGCGAAGAGTTTCGACGTGTGGGTTGCCGGCTCGGTGGGACCGCTCGGGGTCCGCATTGAACCGCTGGGCAAAACTTCTTTCGAGGAAGCCCGCGCCGCCTTCCGGGAGCAAATCGCCGCTCTGGTCGAAGGCGGGGTTGACCTGCTTATGCTGGAGACCTTTGGCTACGTGGAAGAGCTCCATCAGGCGATTCTGGCTGCGCGGGACGTGAATCCCAGGATTCCGGTGGTGGCTCACGTCACCATTGACGAAGACGGAAATTGCCTTGACGGCTCGACCCCGGAGAGCTTCACGCCGCGGATTGAAAGCTGGGGCGTTGACGTGCTCGGTTGCAATTGCAGCGTAGGCCCGGTCGCGATGTTGGAGGTGATCGAACGGGTCCGCGCGCTCACTTCCCTGCCTCTGGCTGCCCAGCCCAACGCCGGCATGCCGCGATCAGTCGAGGGCCGGAATATCTACCTGTGCTCGCCTGAATACATGGCGAGTTATGCGCGCAAGTTCGTGGCTGCGGGCGTCCGCCTGGTGGGCGGATGCTGCGGCACGACACCGGAGCACATCCGGGTCATGAAATCGGCGCTGCGGGCAAGCGAAGCACGCGCCAAAACCAGTCCATCCAAAACTCCGAGTGAAGTGGTCAATGCCACGCCTGCGGTTCCGCTGGAAAAGCGGTCCAGGCTCGGCGCCAAAATCGCCGCCGGCGAATTCCTGACCATGGTGGAAATTGTTCCGCCCAAGGGGATCGATGTTCGCAAGGAAGTTGAGGGCGCTCGTTTTCTGAAATCCGTGGGCGTGGACGCGATCAATATTCCAGACAGCCCCCGGGCTTCGGCGCGCATGAGCAACCAGGCCCTGTCCCTGCTGGTGCAGCAGGAAGTAGGCATCGAGGCCATCCTGCATTACACCTGCCGCGACCGCAATGTGCTGAGCATGCAGTCCGACCTGCTGGGAGCGGCCGCGCTGGGCATTCACAATCTGATCTGCATCACCGGCGATCCGCCCAAGATGGGCAACTATCCCGATGCCACGGCGGTGTTTGATGTGGACGCAATCGGCCTGGTCAACATCGTGCACAATCTCAACCGGGGTCTGGATATCGGCGGAAACCCTTTGGGGACGGGCACTTCGTTCGTCATCGGCGTGGGAGCCAACCCGGGCGTGCCGAATATCGACGAAGAGATCAAGCGCTTCGAATACAAAGTGGAGGCGGGAGCCGAATGCGCGGTGACGCAACCGGTGTTCGATCTCAAGCTGCTCGAGGCCTTTCTGCGCCGCATCGAACACTGCAAGATACCCGTCATTGCAGGAATCTGGCCGCTGGTGAGTGTGCGCAACGCGGAATTCATGAAAAACGAGCTGCGAGTGTCAGTGCCGGATTCGATTCTGGAACGCATGGCCGGGGCGAAGACCCCCGAAGCCGCGCGCGAAGAAGGAATCGTCATCGCCCGCGAGATGCTGGTCGCCGTGCGCGGGATGGTGCAGGGGGCCCAGATCAGCGCGCCCCTGGGCCGATATTCATCGGCGGCGGACGTGCTGGAAGCTCTGGGCTCCTGAGCGTGTCCTGATATTAAAATAGTTCGAGGAGTAAATCCGTTGGCCAAATTTGAAGATTGCCTTCTGCGCCTGGAGAAGATCGTGCAAGAACTGGAAAAAGGCGAAGTGCCTTTAGAGAAATCTCTGACCCTGTTTGAGGAGGGCATGCAGCTTTCCGCCGCCTGCCGCAAGGAACTTGAAGAGGCTGAGGGCAAAGTGGAGATCCTGCTGAAGCAAAATGGAAAGCTGCAGGCCGAAGCCTTCGAGCCTCCCCTGCACAAGCCTTAGGCTGTTTCTGGGTGGGTCGGACACTCTTGTCCGACGCCTTTGACCTTGTCTTTGGTGTTGCTTTTTTGCCTGTGGCAATCGAACTACCCCATCCAGATCAAAGTCAAATTCAAAAGCGTCGGACAGGAGTGTCCGACCCACATGAGCGATTGTTATACTCACCCGCATGCTCAAACAGACTTTGGAGCAGGGCCGGGAGCTGACCGACGCGGCGCTGGAGCGTCTGCTGCCGGCGGCTGACCAGCGTCCGTCTTCGATTCACCAGGCCATGCGGCATAGCGTGTTCGCCGGCGGCAAGCGTTTGCGTCCCATTCTGTGCATGGAGGCAGGACGCATGCTTGCCGGTTCCCTTCCCTCGGGAATCGAAGACCTCGGCGCCGCCCTCGAAATGCTGCACACCTATTCCCTGATCCACGACGATCTGCCGGCTCTCGACAATGACGATCTGCGCCGGGGACGTCCCACCTGCCACAAGGTTTTTGGAGAAGCAATCGCCATTCTGGCGGGAGATGCGCTGCAGACCCTGGCTTACGAGGTCTTGTCCCGGCTGCGCTGCTCTGCCGAATTCCGGGTGCGCGTGATCGAGGAAATCGCGCACGGAACTGGCACCATCGAGGGCATGATTGGGGGCCAGGTCGTGGACCTTGAAGCAGAACATAGCCAGCCCGACCTGGCGACGCTGGAGTACATTCATCGATCGAAGACGGCCGCCCTGATTAGCGCCAGCGTGGTCAGCGGCGGACTGTATGCTGGCGCGGATGATGAAGCGGTCGGCGCACTGCGAGGATTCGGACAATCTATCGGCTTGGCCTTCCAGATTGTGGATGACGTACTCGACGTGACCCAGACCTCCGAGCAACTGGGCAAGACGGCGGGGAAAGACACGGCAGCGGAGAAGGCAACGTATCCGGCGTTGTTCGGGGTTGATGAGTCGTTGCGCAAGGCGGGTGTGCTGGTAAATTCAGCGTTGGTTTCGCTGGATGGTTTCGGAGAGCGGGCCGAAGCCCTTAAGGAACTGGCCCGATTTCTGGTGGAGCGAAAAAAGTGATGACTCCTGCACTCGACATTCTTGCCCTCGCTGCCCATCGTGACGATGTAGAGCAAACCTGCGGCGGGACCCTGCTGAAGATGGCGCAGCGCGGGTATCGCACGGGGATCCTCGACTTGACCCAGGGTGAAATGGGGACGCGAGGCAGCGCCGAAGACCGTGCCCGTGAAGCTGCGGAGGCGGCAAAAATACTGTGCACCTCGTGGCGGCAGGGACTCGACATTCCCGATGGGCGGGTCGAGAACACATGGGAGAACCGGCTGAAAGTGGCGCGCGTGCTACGGGAGCAGCGGCCGCGAGTGGTCATCCTTCCCTACTGGAAGGGGAGGCATCCGGACCACTACACGGCATCGGTGCTGGGATACGAAGCCTGCTTTCTGGCGGGACTGGCCAAGTTGGACGTTGATGCTACCAAGCCCCATCGGCCTTTCAAGATCATCTATGCCACGCTCTACTACGACGTGCGCCCCACGTTCGTCGTCGATATCACCGAACAGTTCGAAGCCCGCCTTGAGTCGCTCATGGCCTACAAAACCCAGTTCAGCGATCAAGAAGCGGGTAAGGGCATCTTCCCTGCACGCGATGAGATCCGGTCGCGAATCGAAGCTATGGCCCGCTTCTACGGCATGCTGGGCGGCGTGACTTACGCCGAGCCTTTTATTCAGAAAGAAGTGGGGCTGGTTGAAGACCTGACACTCATTCCAGTCAAATCGATTTAGCCGGTCCGGGGCAACTGGGAACTTCGAACTGAAAACCGGTTTGTTCCAGATCTCCTACTTTTTGATAGCCACGGCAACTCCATCACGAATGGGCAGGATCGTGGTAAAAAGTTCAGCCGAGCCATAGAGCAACCGGTTGAACTCCAGGATCGCCTTGGTCGAAGCCTCGGATGGATTGTCCTGCGCTACCTTCCCACTCCACAAAACATTGTCGGTAACGAACAGGCCGCCTGTGCGCAGCCGTGGCAGGACCAGCTTGAAGACGCGAGGATAGTCTTCCTTATCGACGTCATTGAAAATGATGTCGAACTGCTGTTTTTCTTCGGAGAGAAGCTCGAGGGCGTCACCGGTCTTGAGGGTGATTTGCTTGGTGACTCCGGCGCGATTGAAATATCCGCGGGCTTCGTCAGCTTTCTTGCGGTCGCCGTCGGTGTAGATCACGCGGCCGCCTTCGCCCACGGCGCGGGCCCACCAGATGGTAGAGTAGCCGACCGCCGAGCCCAGCTCGAACACGGACCTGGCGTTGATCATCAAGGCGAGTTGATACAGGATGCGGCCCACGGCGGGACCGACGATGGGAATCTTCCGCTTGGCCGCCTCCGCTTCGATTTCCGTCAATACTTCGTCGCGGGGAGGCAGTAGAGAGTAAATGTAATTCTCGACGGCGCCGGCCGTGATTCCGCCCATGCGCCAGGCAGCATTAGGGTCGCTTTGTGCTGGCAAGTTTTCTCCTTGTTACGACAACGTTATACCCGGGGTCATTTCTACGATCTCCACGCCGGGCAGTTGCTTCTGCAAATCGGCGGGACGGCCGGTGAGGACCGGAAAAGTTCCAAAGTGCATGGGGATGACCGTCTTCGGCTTGAGCAGGTTGCAGGCATAGGCAGCCTCGCGCGGTGACATGGTGTAGTGGTCGCCAATTGGAATCATGACAATCTCCGGCGCATACAGATCGCGAATGATGGCCATGTCGCCAAAGACATTGGTATCGCCGGCGTGGTAGATCTTCACGCCGTTGGAGAACTCGATCACATAGCCACAAGCCTCGCCACCGTAAACAATCTGCTCGCCATCCGTAATTCCACAAGAGTGGTCGGCGTGCACCATGGTGACCTTAACGTCACCCACAGTCTGAGTGCCGCCTTTGTTCATCTCGGCGACTTGCTTTACACCTTTCTTGCCCAGCCAGTGTGCTAGCTCGGGAATCGCGACCACCACCGGTTTGTACTGCTTGCCGATTTCAACCGCATCGCCGATATGGTCGAAGTGGCCGTGGGTGCAGAGCATGACGTCCACTCTCTTGACGTCTTTCTCCCTTGCCGGACAGGCGGGATTACCCATAATCCACGGGTCCACGATGATTGTCTTGCCAGCGGGAGTCTCGATGCGAAAGGTCGCGTGGCCCAGCCAGGTAAGCTTGATTCCGTTCAGGTTCATCTCAGACTTTCGGTAAGCAGCACTTAGCAGTTGGCAATGGCCCCTCCAAGCTCCAACAAGTGCATATAGAGCACCGGCTAATGGCCAAGTGCCAATTGCCAAGTGCTTAGTTTAATATGAATCGCCATGGCTGAGTTGAAAGTCCTTATTCCGCGCGAAAAGATCGCCCAACGTGTGGCTGAAATGGGCGCAGAAATCAACCGGGATTACGCCGGTCAATCCGTGATCCTCCTGGGAGTGTTGAAGGGCGCCGCGATCTTTCTCAGCGATTTGTCCCGCCAATTGCAGATTGATTCCACATTCGACTTTATTGGTGTCTCCAGTTATGGCAACCGCCCGAGCCCTGCTCAGGAGCTCAAATCGGGATGGGATTCAACCGGCGAAGTGCGCCTGACCAAGGACATGGACCAATCCATGATCGGCAAAAACGTGATTCTGGTGGAAGACATTCTCGATACCGGGCTCACGTTGACCTACCTGAAGAAGCTGCTGATGGCGCGGCAGCCGAAGTCTCTCCGCATTGCCGCGCTGCTGGACAAGCCGTCGCGCCGAAAGCAGCCCATCCAGGCTGACTATGTAGGGTTCAGTATTCCGGATGAGTTCGTGGTCGGCTATGGCCTGGATTACGCCGAGAAGTACCGCAATCTTCCTGACATTTGTATCGTGCCGCGGGAAGGATGATGTGGGCGCGAGCGTCCCCGCTCGTGCGCCGGCCACCAACGCGTCGCCGCGGCACGAGCGAGGACGCTCGCGCCTACATCCTGGCTGTTATCATTGAACTTCCCGGAAAGTGAATTCGTGGAAAATTCTGCGGCCCAATCCGATCAGCTGAAAGTCGAGCCCCTGCTGCTTGAGGTGGCGGACGTCGTCAACACCACCCTGGACCTGGACACCACGCTGCGCCGCGTGGCCGAACTGGTGCGCCGGGTCATTGACTACGAAATCTTCGCCATCCTGCTGCTGAATGAAAAAGCGCAAGAGCTGCGGATCCGCTTCCAGGTGGGATATGCGCGCGAAGTTGCGGAGCGGGTGAAGATCAAGATTGGCGAGGGCGTCACCGGACTGGCTGCGCAGCGCGGCGAGGCGATCCTGGTGGACGATGTGTCCAAGTATCCGGAATATATCTCCGCCGCGCCCAACGTGCGTTCGGAACTGGCCATTCCACTGATCGTGAAGAACCGGGTCATCGGAGTGCTCAACCTGGAAACACACGAGATCGGCCGCTTCACCGAGGAGCACAAGCGGCTGTTGACTTTGATCGGATCACGCATGGCGGTGGGAATCGAAAACGCCCGCCTGCACACCCGCACCACGCGCCAGGCGCGCACTCTGGTATTGCTGAACGAGATTGCGCGCGAGCTTACCTCCATTCTGAACGTGGATGAACTGCTCAAGCGCATTGCCGAACTGCTCAGCCGGCTGATCGATTACCAGATGTTCAGCATTCTTCTGCTGGACACCGCGGGCGAAAAATTACAGCACCGTTTTTCCCTGCGCTTTCAGGAGAACATCCAGCTCAAGCACGATGTTCCGCTGGGCGACGGTCTGGTGGGCTATGCCGCCCGTCACCGCCAGGCCGTGCTGGTGCCCGACGTGAGCAAGGATCCGCGCTATATCCTGCTCAATCCAGAGACCCGCTCGGAACTGGCAGTCCCCCTGATTTACAAAGACAACGTCATCGGTGTGCTCGACCTGGAACATACCAAGCGCGGATTTTTCACTGACGACCACAAACGTACAGTAACCACGCTGGCCGCGCAGGTGGCTATCGCGATTGAAAACGCCAGGCTTTACGAGGAAATCGCCCGCCAGGAAAAGCGCCTGGAACGCGACCTGGCGCTGGCCCGTGAATTACAGTTTCGTTTGCTGCCGCAATCCTTGCCCAAACTGGCCAACCTGGAGGTTGCCGCCAAGTTCGCGCCCGCGCGCGCCATCGGCGGCGATCTGTACGACTTCGTCAACTACTCGCTCGATCACCTGGGAATGGTGATCGGGGACGTCAGCGGCAAAGGCGCCCCGGCGGCGATTTATGCGGCGCTGGTCAGCGGCATTCTGCGCTCGCACGCTCCCATCGAGCCGGGGCCGGCCGAAATGCTGCGGGCAGTCAATTTTTCTCTGGGAGAGCGGCGCATCGAGGGCCAGTTCGTCTCGCTGATTTACGCCGTGTGGGATGACCGGAGTCGGGCGGTGAGGATCGCCAATTCCGGGCTGCCGCGGCCGCTCTACGTTCATGACGGCAAAATTGAAGTCATCGAGGCCACTGGGCTGCCGCTCGGCTTGTTCGATGATGCCGAGTACGACGAGTTAACTTTTAAGGCCAAACCCGGCGACATGTTTGTGTTCTTCAGCGACGGCATTCTGGATGCCCGCAACCGCGCCGGCGACATGTTTGGACGCCACCGGACCGAAGCCATTATCGCAGGCTGCGCCGACATTTCGGCGGATTGCGTGGTCAAGTCCCTGTTCAAGGCCGTGACGGAACATGCCGCGGGGGAAGAAGCCTTCGACGATGAGACTGTGGTTGCCATCAAGGTGAAAGGCGAGCCCAAGCGCAAGTGAACCCCATCGCAAACCGGAGTGCGGGCCGTCCCCCGGCCTTTTCCTACCGCGAGGTGCGTCAGGGATTTCTGCGTCGGCGCCCGGTGGGGTCTGCCCTGCTGTGTGACGAGGTTGCTCTGGAACGCCTGGCGGAGCGTTTCGGAACTCCGCTTTACGTGTACTCGGCATTGACCATCCGGGAACGCATGACCGCCTTCGAGCATGCCTTCCGCAAAGTTCCCCACACCGTCTGTTATTCCGTCAAAGCAAATTCCAGTCTGGGTATTCTTCGCCTGCTGGCGGGAATGGGATGCGGCTTCGATGTGGTTTCAGGGGGAGAACTGGAGCGGGTCCTGCGCGTGGACCGGCGCGCGGCGAAGAAAGCTGTGTTCTCGGGAGTGGGCAAAACCACCGACGAAATGCAGGCTGCACTCAAAGCCGGCGTGATGCTTTTCAACGTGGAGAGCGAGTCCGAGCTATGGCGCCTGGCCGAGTGTGCTGCCCGCGCCCGGGAGAAGGCGCGGATTGCGCTGCGGGTGAATCCCGACGTTCCGGCCAACACCCATCCTTACATCTCGACCGGTCTGCAGCATCACAAATTCGGAATCCCCATCAGCAAGGCGAGAAAGTTATACGCCCAGGCTTCGGGGACAAAGTATCTGAAGATTGCGGGCGTCAGCGTGCACATTGGATCCCAGATCACCGATGTGCAGCCCTTCGCGCTGGCCATGGAACGCGTGGCCGAACTGGTGAGCGTGCTGAAGGACGACGGCCATCGCATCGAATACGTGGACGCCGGCGGCGGCCTCGGCATTGACTACCAGGATGCATCGCCGCAGGGATTCGCCGAACAGGCGGCCGAATATGCGGCCGCCGTGGTGCGTCCCTTGCGGGGATTGAAGGTCCACCTCCTGCTCGAACCGGGGCGCTCCATCGTGGGGCCGGCGGGCGTTCTGCTGACCCGAGTGTTATACCGGAAGACGAACGGCCCGAAACAGTTTCTGGTGGTGGATGCGGCGATGAATGATCTGTTCCGGCCTTCGCTTTATGACGCTTATCACGAGATCATTCCAGCGCAACTGGATGAGAACGTTGCGCGCCACGAAACCGTTGATGTGGTCGGGCCCATCTGCGAGAGCGGGGACTTTTTTGCCCGCGGCCGCGAGTTGCCGGTGGTTAACGAAGGCGATTTGCTGGCCATTCTGGATGCCGGAGCTTACGGCATGGCGCTGGCGTCCAACTACAATACGCGGCGCCGGCCGGCGGAAGTTCTGGTCGATGGTAAGTCAGTGAAGCTCATCCGGCGAAGGGAAACCATGGATGATCTGCTTCGGCCGGAGACGCAGCTGCGCTGACCCTCACTTTTTTAAGGAACGCTAAAGACTGCGGAGCTTTGCTCCGCTGGACAGCCGAGGGCGGCTGTCCCCACGTGGTTTGCGGCTGGCGCACGAAAAAAAGCCGCGAAGCGGCGCAAGAATGAAGTCCACGGCGCCAGCCGTGGGTATCGTGGAATGCGTTCAAGCCCCGAAGAGAAAGAAGGTTGGGACAGCCTGGTCCCCCTTCTGAGGGCGAGACGCCCTCAGGACAGCCGGCAAGATGCCGGCGCTACCAAGGCCGCTGGACAGCCGGGGGCGGCTGTCCCCACGTGGGCCGCGGATTACCTGGCTCCTGGGTCAACCGACTTGCGCAATTCTTCCAGCTGCGCGACTCGAGCCGGATCGGGATGCGCAGCCAGGAAATCCTGCATCAAGCTTAGCTTTCGGATTGCCAGATCCTTCTGACTTCCTTCTCGATACAAATGAACCAGCGTGGTGAGGGCATCCCAATAGAGAGGGTCTGAAGCGCTGCGCGGGGACGCGGTCCGCTGCTCCATCACGGCCAGCAACTCAGCCGCTTTTTGCGGCCGCCCAGCAAGCCGCTCAGAACGGACCTGGAGGCTCCATACTCTCCAGTATTTTGCCTGGAGTTCGCGCTGGGCCTGTCGCTTGAACTCCACGCTGTACCAGTCGAAAGGCCGGATACGCTGCAGCCGCCATTCGTCTGCTCGAATACCCTGCAGAGCCAAGGCCGCAATGCGGTCGGGGTCTCCATGCTGGGCCAGCAGGCGCTCAGCCTGATCGACCAGCGGACTCGGATCGGGCAAGCCCGCCGGGCGCTGCTGGAGAGAATATCCCGGACAAAGCGCCAGCAAGCGCTCCCGCTCGGCCTTTGCCCTCGACTCATCGTGGAACACCGTCGAAGCGTAGATTTCCGCCAGCGAAGCATGCGCCGGTGCGAAGTCGGGATGGTTGGCGATAATTTCCGCCATTTGCTGAATTGCGGAAGCAGTATTGCGCCCCATCAGGCTGCGTGCATAGAGGTAGGTGTAGGTCCACTCGTCGGGGTGCTGCATAGAGAGGACCTGATACTCCTCAGTCAGCTTCCTTAAGTGACCTTCGATTCCGTATTGCTGGACCGCGTCCTGATAGCGAAGGTTGACCCAGAGATCACTGGGATGCTGCCGGCGGAGAGCACGCAGCGGGGCAAGGCCGTCGTCAAAGTCCGAGGGGCCAGAGACAACCACTTTGACCTGGTCGAGCCGGGAGCTTATTTCGGATGACGGGCCACAGGCCTCTCGCTGCGCCCACGCGGGGATCAGTAGCAGCAGAAAAGCGACGCCGGCCTGAATCGACGTGCAACGAAAAACGGAGCGGATCGCGGAGAGCCTCACAGACTCTCTCCGCGATCCGGGGACAAACAAAGCGGTCACCTTACAATGAGCGCAGGAAGTTCAACACATCCTGCATCTGCGAACGGCTCAGCGAGTTAAATCTGCGAATCACGTTGTTGGCTTCAGATCCGCTTGAAGAATGAGCCTGGATCGTCTGCAGCAGGTCGGAGGTCCGTCCGTCATGCAGGAAAAACAGGCGCTGGCCAACACCCCAGAGCGGTGCCGTGCGGAACTGGTCCGGACCGGCCGCCCCCTGATTGATGCCGTCCGACAAG
>DATGYF010000666.1:0-8416 GCA_035298145.1 Terriglobales bacterium
CAATGTGCCCAGGAAGCTGAGCAGTTCGGTGGAGTTCAGCGACACCGCTCCCAGGATAAGCACGGTTTCCACGCCTTCGCGCAAGACCATGAGAAAGACGAAAAGAAACAAGCCGAAGGCTGCATTGCGGCCGGCCAGAAGGCCGACCTTGCCCTCAATCTGTCCCTTGAGCGCGCGCCCTGTCTTCATCATGAAAATGATCATGGTGATGACGAAGAAGGCGGCGATGAGCATGATCCAGCCTTCGAAAATGTCCTGATTCCACTGGGTTCGCGACAGCAGGATGGCGATCCCGATGCTCCCGACGAAGGCGGAAATCAGGGCGGCAAAGACGGACTTGCGCAGTTCGGGGCGGCCGATTTTGGCCAGATAGGCCAGGGTAATGCCCACGATGAGCGCAGCTTCGACCCCTTCGCGCAAAGTAACGATGAATGCCTGGAGCATCTTGTGGAAAACCCTATTATTGCAACTCGGTTGCAACTATCTCCGCTACTGCTCTGTTGCTTAAGAATAATCCCCCCTGGTGCAGGCGTCAACGGAGTCACGCGGGCCCCATCCTCGTCTCTCCGTTTTTTGGAGAGACAGGGTGGGGGTTTCCTCTGCTCGATCAAACCTCCCCGCCCTGTCGTTCCAAAGTGCGGAACGACGAGGACGGGGCACCCTCTACAGATTTCTCAGGAACTGCTTTACTTCGTCCAGTTGGGGGAAGAGTTTTTCTTCGGCCTGAAAGTCGGCCGAGTGCACACAGCGGCGGGTGCCCCGTCCTCGTCTCTCCGTTTTTTGGAGAGACAGGGTGGGGGTTTGCTTTGCTCGATCGAACCTCCCCGCCCTGTCGTTCCAAAGTACGGAACGACGAGGACGGGGCACCCTCTACAGACTTCTCAGGAACTGCTTCACTTCGTCCAGTTGGGGGAAGAGTTTTTCTTCGGCCTGAAAGTCGGCCGAGTGCACACAGCGGCGGGTGCCCCGCAGTCTTACCGGGTGCTTGAGGTGGAGCATCTCGTGATACACGATGTACTCGACCGCGAAACGGGGAACCCTGGGATGATCGAAGATGCGGCTCACCACGATGGCATTGTGCGCCGGGTCGTAGTGGCCGAGGCTATTGCGCGCGTGGTCGCGGCTCCAGGTCATCTGCGGGCGGGCCATGAGGCCATGGAAGAACCTTTGATTGAGATCTTCAAACAGCGCTTCCAGGTCGTAGGTGCGGCCCTGAGCCGAGTCCAGATGCTTACGTCCGCGCATCTGCCGCACCAGGTGGGCCTTTCGGCTGACATGATGGCTGGAAACGTACTTGCGATAACGGGTCGCGGCCTCGCGGTCAATCGGCCGGCGGTACATCTTGGCCAGCAGGATGTGGGCAATGGCTTTCAACACGGGCGCGGGAGCGCCCTCGAGCAGATCCGAGAGGCGCACCAGCAGTTTGCCTTCACGCATTCGGATGGTGTTCTTGATGCTGGTGAACGGGAAGAATTCCACTTTCAGTCCGGGCAAGGCAGCGTCCGGAAGAAGTTCGCGATACGCCTGCTCAAAGATTTGGAGAGGGTTGTGCCTCACGTCCAGCTAGAGTAGCACGAGAAAACTTCTTACCGCGCTCCAGCATCAACGCTTCGCCGGCTTCTTGCGCCTGGCTTCTTCCTGTTCGGTCAACAACTGGCGGTGGTCCTGCACGCTGCTGTCCAACGTGTCGAGCGCGTTGGAGAGCAGGAATTCGTATTGCCCGGTTTCTTCCTTTTTGGCGGTGGCGTCGTCCTGCAGGGCACGCAGCTTGGCCTGGAACTCAGTGTCGCCTTCGATGACAGCTTTCAGCGCCTTGCGCAAGTCCGATTTGCGTTCGACGTAGGTGTCGATGTTGTCGTTCAACTCGTCGTAAACATCGAGGAAATCCTGCAAGCGATCATGGGTGGCCCGGCTGCGGTCGGTGGTTTTGGGATCCGAACGCGCCTGCTCGAGCGCGGCCAGCCGGGCCCGGGCAAATCCTACATAGAGTTTGAGCCGGAGATCGGGCTCGAGAGCAGTGTCGCGCAGCTGATCGATCTCCGGAGCAGTGAGCGGATCGCGCTGACGCTGGGCGAAAGCAGGGGGAAGCAACAGAAGGAGGGCCAAGCCCGCGAAGGTGACGCGCAGGCGAGTCATTTACCCTTCTTCTTCCCAAACATGGCAGAGAGCAGGTCGGTGCGCATCTTCTCCAGTTCGTCCACCGCCTGTTGGAGGGGGGGCTGATCGTCGAAAGCAACCGTGCGTTTAATATCGCGGAACTTTTCCGCCATTTTCCGCAGCGTGATTTCCACGTTCTTCAACTTCTTTCCGGTCGCGATGGCTGCATCAGTCGATTTTTTGGAATAGGCCACGACATCCTGCAAAGCGGCTTTGCCGGCATCGGCGTTGCCGGCGTCGTAATGCTTGTCGGCGGCCTCCGCCTTCAAGTGGGCGATTTTAAGGTAGAGGGCCGCGCGATCATTCGGCTGAGCGGATTCGGCCCGGGCGATGAGCTCGTCCACGTTTTCCTCCCTGGCTGCGAACGCGGCCAGAGAAGCCGCCGCCAGGAGCGCGAGAATGAATATCCGGGTCCGCGTGGTGGTCATTTTCGGGGCTCGATCGTGATCAGGCGATGGCGGGCCTGCCATTCCTGGTCGGGAAAGTTTCCCGTCGCTGTCTCAAGGAAGCGGTGATAATTTTCCGCTGCCGGCTTGAACTGGCGCAAGTGGTCGTAGGCCGTGGCCCGCAGAAAATAGCCGATCGGGAGCTCGGGCAGAAGTTGCGCACGGGCGTCCAGAGCCTTGATCACCAGCTCATAATTCTTGTTTTCATTGGCGGCGGCAGCCAGATCACCGTAGGCCGTACCCATACTGGGCTTGAGCTGCAGTGCGGCCAGCAGTTCCTGCTGGGCTTGAGGAAACTTGCGCTGCTGCAGGAGCAGCCTCCCCAGGCCGTAGCGCAACTCGGGATCGTTGGGCTTGGCAGCCAGCAGAGAGCGATACAGGGGCTCGGCCAGATCGTATTTCTTCGCATTGACATACAGGTCGGCCAGGTCGAGCTGGGCCGAGGCATCGCCGGGTGCCAGCTTGAGGGCTTGCTGCAACTCCGCGATGGCAGGCTCGTTCTGGCCATCGGCGGCAAGCATGCGGCCCAGTTGCATGTGAGCGCCGGCATCCGCGGGATGGAGTGCCACCAGCTTGCGCAGAATCTCTTCGGCCTCGGTGTAGCGATGGCCGCGCATGTAAATATTGGCCATGCCGGTCAGGGCGTCGGTGGACGAGGGGTCGAGGGCGAAGGCCTGCTTGTACTCCTGCTCGGCATCAGCGAAGCGATTTTGATTCTCCAGCAACGGGCCGGCCGATAGATGGGGTTCAGGATCTTTAGGCTCCAGCAGCGCGGCCTGCTTGTAAGCCTCGATAGCACCGTCAGGGTTGCTGGTCTCGAGCACGTGCCCCAGCGACAACCAGGCGCGGGCCTGGCCTTCGGCCACGTGCGAAGTGGGTTTCAGTTTTGTCGCTGCGCGCAGAAACTGTTCGGCACCGGGTTGCCCGGCCTTCACCAGCATCAGGCCAAGATTCAGGTTGGATTCGAAAACCCCGGGCTTGGCCGCGACCGACTTGCGGTAGGCGGCAATCGAGTCTTCGGTCTTGCCCAACGCGTTGTAGAGAAATCCCAGGTCAAACCAGGCGGCAAAGTTGTCGGGATCCTGTGCCACCACTTTTTTCAGCAGGGGTTCGGCGGCGGCGTAGTTCTCCTTTTCGATAGCGCTCTCGGCCTGTATGAGTTCAGGTGGGGAAGAAGGGTCGTCAACGGCGACTTTATGGTGACGGACGGTCTTGCCGCTTTGAGCATTGGCGGCAAGGGCAAGAAGCATAAGCAGCACGATCACACGTAGGCCCAGACGTCCCCGTCTGGGCGGGCCAGCGCAGCTCGCCAAGTTCTTTGCCTCAAATTGCGCAACGCTCGCCGCATTAGCCGAGCTGCGCTCGGCTGGGCAGGTGAGGACACCTGCCCCTACGTTGGCAGTGCTACTTCCGGCCGTTGCTTGGTTGTCCGTTTCCATTCAGGACTCGCGCCAGAAACTTTCCAGTGTACGAATTCGGCAGCTTGGCAATGGCCTCTGGCGGACCAGCGCCCACCACGTATCCGCCCCGCTCCCCGCCTTCGGGACCGAGGTCTATTACCCAATCAGCTGTCTTGATCACTTCCAGATTGTGCTCGATGACCAGAATCGAGCCCCCTGCTTCAATTAGACGCCGGAAGGCTGACAGTAGTTTGCTGACATCGTCGAAATGCAGCCCGGTTGTAGGCTCGTCGAAAATATAGAGCATGCGATTGCGGCGGCGGGTCCGCTCGGCGGAACTTGAGGGGCGTCCAATGTCGCGCGACGCCGGCTGCAGGTGGGCCGCCAGCTTCATGCGTTGCGCCTCGCCGCCCGAAAGCGTAGTGGCAGACTGGCCCAGGCGCAGATACCCCAGCCCCACCTCTTCCAGGACGCGCAGCTTCTCCACGACTTTGGGCACGCCGGAGAAAAAATGCAGCGCTTCCTTGACCGTCAGGTCCAGAACTTCGTGAATGTTCTTGCCGCGATAGCGCACTTCGAGGACCTGGGGTTTGTAACGCGCGCCTTTGCACTCCTCGCAGATCAGCTCGACGTCGGCGAGAAATTGCATTTCCACGGTGACGGTACCGTCGCCCTGGCAAGTCTCGCAGCGCCCACCCGGGATATTGAAAGAAAAGTGTCCGGCGCTGAAACCTCGTTTCTTGGCCTCGGGCAGGGAGGCAAAGAGGTCGCGGATTCCGTCGAAAGCTTTGATGTAGGTGACCGGATTCGAACGCGGGGTTCTCCCGATCGGGGATTGGTCCACCAATATCACGTCGTCGATCAGATCGTCGCCTTCGACTTCTTTCCAGTCGAGAGAAGGCAGGGGCTCACCGTTAGCTTGCCGCTTGGCGGCCGATAAGGCCTGAAAGAGCACGTCGTGCAGCAGGGTTGATTTACCCGAGCCGGAGACGCCCGTGATGGCGACCAGCATTCCCAGGGGCACGGCGAAGTCGATGTTTTTGAGATTGTGCGCGCGCGCTCCTGAAATTTTGATCTGGCGCGATCCCGGTTTGCGGCGCGCCTGGGGAAGTTGTATTCGCAGTTCGCCGGAGAGGTATCGTCCGGTCAGCGAACCTGGAGCCTTCAATATTTCGTCGTAACTTCCCGCTGCAATCACCTGGCCGCCGCTCTCGCCCGCGCCCGGGCCCAGATCGAGAATGCGATCAGAGGCGCGCATGACATCGGGATCGTGTTCGACGACCAGGATGGTGTTTCCCAGGTCACGCAGATCGTGCAGAATCTTGATCAGGCGATGGGTATCGCGGCTATGCAACCCAATGGACGGCTCATCGAGGACATACAACGTCCCCACCAGCCGCGAACCCAGCGAGGTTGCCAGCTGAATACGCTGCGCCTCGCCTCCCGAAAGAGTGGAAGCCAGCCGGTCCAAAGTCAGGTATTCCAGGCCAACATCAATCAGGAACTGCAGGCGCTCGTGAATTTCCTGCAGCAACTTGTCGGCAATGGCGGACTCCTGTTCGGTGAGCTTGACGTCGGAGAAAAACTTCGATGCCTCTTCGACGGTCATGCTGGTGACCTGGCAGATGTTCCTGCCGTTGATCCTTACCTGCTGCGCCTCGATGCGGAGCCGGGCGCCGTCGCAAGCCGAACAAGTCGAGTAGCCGCGATAGCGGCTGAGGAAGACGCGCACATGCAGCTTGTATTTCTTGCGCTCGAGATAATTGAAGAACCCGCGTATGCCGGGGAACTTGCCTTCGCCTTCCACCACCATACGGCGCTGCTCCGGGTCAAGCTCGGCCCAGGAAACATCGAGCGGAATGCCGGCCTGTTTGGCGAAACGCTTGAGTTCGGTGGACAGCGTCCGGTATTTGGGCTTGGTCCAGGGATCGATGGCGCCTTCGTTCAGGGACTTCGATTTGTCCGGA
Source organism: Terriglobales bacterium (assembly GCA_035298145.1). Classification (GTDB taxonomy): domain Bacteria; phylum Acidobacteriota; class Terriglobia; order Terriglobales; family Acidobacteriaceae; genus JAIQFF01. The sequence continues at coordinate 5,971 of DATGYF010000666.1, forward strand.
ATGACCAGGTCGAGATCGAAGTCGATGGTGTTGCCGAAACCCTGGCAGCGCGGGCAGGCGCCGAAGGGGTTGTTAAAAGAGAACAGGCGCGGTTCGGGCTCCTCGTAGCGCAGGTTGCATTGTTTGCACTCAAAGCGTTGCGAGAAGCGGAGGCGCTGTGCGGGTTCCCCGTCGCGCGGAGCGGCCTCGAAGATGACTTCGCCGGCCTCGCGGTAGCTGATCTCGATGGCGTCCACGATACGGGGGCGGGCGTCGGGAGAAACGACCAGGCGGTCAACCAGCAGGAAGACGGGCTGGCTGAAGTCAACGTCGAGCAGGGATTCCGGGGTGGAGAACTCGAAAATCTGGCCGTTCTGGTAGAGGCGGTTGAAGCCGCGCTGGCGGAGTTCGAAGAGGCGGGTTCGCAGATGATCGGACAGAGCCGGTTCGGGATCGCTCTTCCGGCGCGGGCGGGACGCCCCCGCGACAGCCGGCGAGACGCCGGCGCTACGGTTGGGGGTTCGTTTCTTCGCTCGCGGTTCTTTGTCGGCGTTGGTGGTCGCGGTTACTCCGCTCTGCAGCGGGAATAGCGCGTTCAGGCGGGTGCCTTCGCCCAGTCCGAGAATGGTAGCGGTGACTTCATCGACCGTGTCTTTCTTTACTTCCTGGCCGCATCGCAGACAGAACGTGCGGCCGATGCGGGCGAAGAGCAGCCTGAGATAGTCATAGATCTCGGTGGCCGTGCCTACTGTTGATCGCGGGTTGCGGGTGGTGTTTTTCTGGCGGATGGCGACCGCCGGGGCAATGCCGTCGATGGAGTCGGCATCCGGCTTCTCGATGCGCTCCAGGAACTGGCGGGCGTAGGCGGACAGCGACTCCACATAGCGGCGCTGGCCTTCCGCGTAGATGGTATCGAAGGCAAGCGACGATTTGCCGGAGCCGGAGACGCCGGTGACTACCGTCAATGAATTGTGCGGGATTTCGAAGTCCACGTTCTTGAGGTTGTGAACCCGGGCACCGCGAACCACTATCGTTTCCGTGGACATCAGTTAAGAAGGACCCGTCCCAGCCGCTTTGGGCCTGCCGAGGGTGCTCAGAAGGCTTCGGAAGCGACTGGCGAATCTTTCTATTATAAGGCAGGGTGGGAGGCTGCGGAGTGCCGCCGGAAAAACCTAGCCGCGCTTTTGCTCGGCGTGAACGGGTCGGAGACCCGTTTCTACACGTTCGGAGGGTAGTGTCTCAGTTTTTTGAAACTGAGACACTACCGTTCGGAGCGGTTACTTGTTTTCTTTGTCGCGCTTCTGGCTGTAGCGGACTGCCATGCCTGCGCCCAGGGTCATGAAAGCGAGCGGGGGAAGCAGCAATACCAGCACGGCCCGGCTGATCGCCTTCTGGCCTTCCTTGGTCGTTCCTTTCGCGCTGCTGTAGCACATGGCGCAGCCTTGGCTGAAAGCGGGCGCCGCCCACATCAGCAAAAATACTGCGATGGCGCAGAGCCGCAGCTTCATTTCACTCCCACTCCCAGGTGCAGGATCCGGTACGCGTCGGGCAAGAAGACCAGCATCATGGCCAGGCAAAAGACCAGTGAGCTCATGGTAACCCACTTCATGGCCGAGATCTCAAACTTCAGGTGCATGAAATAGCCGATGATGAGCCCGGCCTTCAGCAGGGACAGACCCATGAGAATCGACAGCATCCGGATGAGTTCCATGTTCTGATAGGCCAGGTAAACTTCGATGCCGGTCATCACCAGCAAAGCGGCCCAGACCCACAGAAATTGTCCCTTGGCATGATGCCGCTGCTCGGCGGCAGCTCGCTGCTCCAACGCTAACTGGGTTGCGTCATTCATTTGAAGTAGAGCTCCTCAAAAGTCTTGACTTACACAATCCTGGTTGACATCAGATACACCAGCGGGAAAATAAACATCCAGACCAGGTCCACGAAGTGCCAGTAGAGACCGGCGACTTCGACATCCGACGCATCGTAAACCTTCGGCTTCAGCCAGAGAACGATCGAGATGACGATTGCCGCGACCAATAGTACGTGCGCACCGTAATGGAATGGGCTATAAGCAGGCGTTCCCAGCCATGCCACCAGCCACAATCCCAGCAGGACTGGAATAAACCACCTTCGCAGAGCGACGACACCCAGGTAAACCACGCCCAGCGTGACGTGCAACATGTGCATGCCGGTGAGCCCGAAGAAGGTGGCGGCGAATTGCGGGGCGGTCTTGGTGACGTTCACAAACTCGGCATTGCCCGCTTCGCCGGGAGGAACCGGAAAGACCGGCAAGGTCAGGCCTTCGGCGATGAGATTGGTCCACTCACGGCCGTGCAGCACCACGAATCCCAGGCCGCACGCCATGGTGGCAAACAGCCACAGGCGTTGCGCTTTCTGGTTTCCCATGACCGCCGAGCGCACTGCAAACACCATGGTCAGCGAGCTGGTGAGCAGGAACGCCGTCATG
>DATGYF010000667.1:0-5059 GCA_035298145.1 Terriglobales bacterium
GACATACGATCCGGTGGGATTATTGGGATGCACCACGACGACGGCGCGCGTGCGTGTAGTCACCGTCCGCGACAGCGACGGGAAATCGATCTGCCACCCGTGATCGTAAAGCAAAGGGTAGGGAGCCAGCTTCACATCCTGCAAGTCGGCGAGGAACTCGAACAGGGGATAGCTGGGCTTCGGCACCAGGATTTCATCGTCGGGATTACACAGCAGGCGAAAAACGTAAGAGTAGCCTTCGCTGGTGCTGGTGGTAAGCACCAGAGACTCGGGATCAACCAGAGCCTGGTGCTGCTCCCGATAATAGGCTGCCACGGCCTGGCGTGCGCTGTGCAATCCCTTGGGCTGAGGATCGTAATCCATCGCCTTCGGGTTCTTCAGGGAGTTGAGGATGGCATCCGCGTCGTAGCGCAGACCGGCGCGGACCGGGTTGGAGACAGTCAGATCGAGCACTTCCCTGCCCGCGGACGAAAGTTCCCGCTGCACCTCGGTGAGGCGGTTGGGAGTGAGTATCCAGTCAGTGCGGCGCGAAAACATAAGCGACCATGGTACAGCGAACATAGCAAAGTCTGTCCTGCTAGAATCGGGCCATGGCGACTCAGAATTCACGACTCACCACGCCGATGGTCCGGGAAAACGGCCAACTGCGTCCCGCTAGCTGGGACGAAGCGCTGGAGCGTGCGGCTCTCGGCTTTCGCGGCGCCGTGCAAAAGAACGGTCCACGGGGCTTTGGGCTTTTCAGTTGCTCGAAGACGACCAACGAGATGAATTTTCTGGCCCAGAAATTCGCTCGGGTAGTGGTGGGCAGTAACAACATCGACAGCTGCAACCGAACTTGACACGCCCCCAGCGTCGTCGGTCTGGCGACGGTATTCGGGATGGGCGGCGGCACCAGCTCGTATCGCGAAGTGGAAGACACGGACCTGATCGTTCTCTGGGGATCGAATGCCCGGGAGACGCATCCCATTTTCTTCCACCACCTGTTGAAGGGTGTGCACCGCGGGGCCAAGCTTTTCGTGGTGGATCCGCGGCGCACCAGTTCCGCGCAATGGACCGAAAAGTGGCTGGGGCTGCATGTGGGGACGGACATTGCCCTGGCCAATGCGGTGGCGCGGGAAATTCTCGCCGCGGGCCTGGAGAATCGTGATTTCATCGCGAACGCCACCAGAGGTTTCGAGGAATTCCGCAAACACGTGCAGAAGTTCACCCTCGAGTATGCCGAGAATACCTGTGGCGTGCCGGCGGAATTGATTCGGGAGCTGGCGCAAGCATATGCCCGGGCCGGGCGCGCGCAGATTTGCTGGACCCTGGGCATCACTGAGCACCACAATGCCGTGGACAATGTGCTGGCATTGATCAACCTGGGCCTGCTGACCGGTCACGTGGGACGTTACGGCTCCGGATTGAACCCGCTGCGCGGGCAGAACAATGTGCAGGGCGGCGGCGACATGGGCGCCCTGCCCGACCGTTTGCCCGGGTTCCAGCACGTGGAAAACGATGAGCTGCGGGCTAAATTTGAGCAAGCTTGGGGGGTGAATATCCCACCCAAGCGGGGTTGGCACCTGAGCGGAATGTTTGATGCCATGGAACGCGGCGAACTGAAGGCGCTGTACGTGATCGGTGAGAACCCGGCAAACTCGGAAGCTGACGCACACCGCACCTTGAAACTGCTGCAGGGTCTTGACATCCTGGTGGTGCAGGACATGTTGATGACGAAGACGGCGGAAATGGCGGACGTGGTTTTTCCGGCCGCAGCCGGTTGGTGCGAATCCGAGGGCACCGTGACCAACAGCGAACGCCGGGTGCAGCGGGTACGCCGCGCTCTGACGCCTCCCGCCGGCGTGCGCGATGACATTGAAATTCTTTGCGATCTGGCGCGCCGCATGGGCCATGATCTGGGTCATCCCACTTCCGAGGAAATCTGGAACGAGCTGCGCAGCTTGAGTCCGATCCATGCCGGAATGAGCTATGCGCGCCTGGAGGCCATGCATGGCTTGCAATGGCCGTGTTACGACGAGAGTCATCCCGGCGAGCAGTATCTCCACGGACGTTTGTGGGCGCGGCCGGTGATCGGCCCTCTGGCGCCCTTCAGCTGCGTAGAGCAAGAACCGCCAGTGGACGCTCTCGATCACGACTTCCCCATACGACTGACGACCGGACGGCGTCTGGATTCCTACAACACCGGGGTGCAGACTTCGAGGTACGCTTCACCGCTGCGTCACGGGGAAACCCTCGATCTCTCTCCGGAAGACGGCAGGAAGTACGGCTTCGAAGAAGGTGAAATGGCGCGGGTGGTGTCGCGTCGTGGGGCGGTTGAGGCCCCGGTGCGATTTGATTCAGGTCTGCGCCCCGGTCTCGCGTTTATGACATTGCACTTCCCCGATCAGGTGGCGACTAACGAATTGACCATCGATGCCGTGGACCCGAAGTCTGGCACCTCGGAGTTCAAGGCAACGGCTGTGCGCATTGAGAGAGTTGGTAAAACAGAGCCGGTCACGGTTTAGGAATTAAGACCGCATTCAACGCCAATGTGAATCATGGACTTGCATTTCACTGGAGCCACACCCACGGCGGAAGAAATCGCGGCAGTTGACGGCGTGGCCGTTGCTGCTGCCGGTTCGAAACGCGCTTACCTGCTGCCGGTTCTCCGCGCCATTCAGGGCCGTGTCGGCTGGGTCAGCCCGGGTGCATTGAATTACGCCAGCCAGAAGCTGGACGTCCCTCCGGCTGAAGCTTTCGGCGTGGCGGATTTCTACGCTCTTCTTTCTACTCGCCCTCAGCCCGCGGCTGTGGCTCATGTCTGCGATGACATCGCCTGCAAGGTCAAGGGTGCAGACCGGCTCTGTGCCGAGATGGAGACAATGCACGGTCCCGAAGGATCGGGCCTGGATCGAAATACCACCTGGCATCGCAGTCCGTGTCTGGGCCTTTGCGAGCGCGCGCCGGCTGCCCTCGTGCTGGTTGCCGGAGAACGGCACTACGAGCAAGCGTTGGCTCCCGCAACCGCAGAGCAGATTAGGTCCGCGTTGCAGGGCGACGAGGCTTCTTCGACGGCATCGAGCGCTTCCCTTCCGCAGATGGGCCAGCCCGGATTGACTCTGCTCCCCCGCGTAGGACAAATCAACCCGGAGAACCTCGACGAATATATCGCTTCCGGCGGTTTTATGGCTCTGCGTCGCGCCTTCGAAATGGGGCCTGCCTGGGTCGTTCGCGAGGTGATCGAGTCGAAGCTGGTGGGGCGCGGCGGGGCCGCTTTCCCCTGCGGCCAGAAATGGCAATCGATTCTCAGCACCACCTTGCCGCGATATCTGATCTGCAACGCGGACGAATCGGAGCCAGGCACTTTCAAAGACCGTGTGCTGATGGAAGGCGATCCATTCGCGTTGATCGAATCCATGATCATCGCCGGTTTTGCCACCGGATGCGAGCAGGGTTACCTATACATTCGAGGCGAGTATCCGCTGGCCCGGCGCCGCCTGGAACATGCGATCCGCGAGTGCCGCGCGCAGTCTCTTCTGGGTAGCAATATTCTGGGCGCTGGAGTGCGCTTCGACGTCGAGCTGCGGATTGGGGCCGGGGCCTACATCTGCGGCGAAGAAACTGCCCTCATGAACTCCATCGAAGGTAAGCGGGGAGAGCCGCGCAACAAGCCTCCGTTTCCCACTCAGGTCGGTTTGTTCGGCAGACCCACGATTATCCAGAACGTGGAGACGTTGTTGAATGTTCTGCCGATCATCACGCGGGGCGGAAAGTCCTTCGCTGCGACGGGCACCGAGCGTTCCACCGGAACCAAACTGTTTTGCCTCTCCGGCCACGTGGCCAGACCCGGTGTGTATGAAGTACCCTTCGGCGCCACGCTGCGAGAGTTGCTCGTTTTGGCAGGAGGCATCGCCGGCAGCGGAAAGTTGCAGGCGGTTCTCATCGGCGGCGCGGCGGGCGCGTTTCTGGGCCCAGAAGATCTCGACACAGCGATGACTTTTGAGGGCACGCGGGCGGCCGGCGCCGCGCTGGGCTCGGCAGTGGTTATGGCGTTCGACGACACCGTCGATCTGCGAGAGATCCTGCTTCGCATCGCATCTTTCTTTCGCGACGAATCCTGCGGACAATGTGTTCCGTGCCGTGTTGGCACCGTTCGCCAGCAGGAGATTCTGCTGCGACTGGCGGGGGGCAAACCTTTAGAGTCGCGTGCGACTGAACTGGTGATGTTGAAGGAAGTCGGCCAGGCCATGCGCGATGCTTCCATCTGCGGGCTGGGCCAGACGGCGTCGAGCGCGATTGAATCGGCGCTGGCCCGGTTTCCGCTTTTCCCGGGCGGAGAATTTCAGGCAGAGTCGGGAGGTCCTGAACGATGAGTACGCAGAGCGCGCCCGATCTGAAGACTCCCGTGCCCCGCGGCCCGTTGCCCATTTTGCCGCAAATGCGCCCAACACGCATGGTCGAGATCACAATTGACGGCAAACCTGTCTCGGTTGCGGAAGACTCTACTCTCCTCGAAGCGGCACGCAGCATAGGCATCGACACTCCCACGCTCTGCTTCCTGGAAAGCCTTACCCCGGTGAACGTGTGCCGCATCTGCGTGGTCGAAGTCGAAGGATCGCGCACGCTGGTTCCAGCGTGCTCGCGCCGGGTCGAACCGGACATGGTAGTCAAAACCGATTCGGAGAGGGTGCGACTGAGCCGGAGGCTGGTTCTGGAGTTGCTCGCGTCCTCCGTGGATGTATCCACGACGCCCCAGTTTCAAGAATATATGCGGCGCTATAGCGCCACGCCGGGGCGCTTCGGGGAGGCCACGCCACCGGCGGCAGCAGGTGAGCGCGATGCGGCGCGGCCAGGCCATCACCATTCGCAGGAAACCGCGGCCGCCACGGTTTCCCAGCCGGTCAAGATCGATAACGATCTATACGTGCGTGATTATGGCAAATGCATCCTGTGCTACAAATGCGTGGAAGCGTGTGGCGTGGACGCGCAAAATACCTTTGCTATCGCGGTCGCGGGCCGCGGTTTCGAGGCCCGCATCTCGACTGAATACAACGTGCCTTTGACCGATTCGGCGTGCGTT
>DATGYF010000668.1:0-8521 GCA_035298145.1 Terriglobales bacterium
ATGAAGAATATGAAGTCAGTGAGCGGCGCCGACGGCTCGGTTGTTCTTGTTTCTTCGCGCTCAAACATCAAACTCAACAAGGTGACAACGTATGTCCTCGCAATTAATGAATTGCTTCCTGTTAAGTAGTTGGCCGACGACCTGACTCCATATGGACTGGTTCCTCTCGACCATGGAGGACTCTACGGGCTGGGCGAAATGCTGACTTATCCGTCGCAACTGCTGCTGACGAGGCACTTACTTGCGCGAGAATTCCCTCGGAACCGAATTTTCGCCGCGTCCATTTCCAAACGAACTTGCGCCTTTCTCAGAAGACTTTAAGCGCCTCCAGTCGGGCGATGAGAAAATAATTGGCTTTAGAAACGAATTCGAACACGATCGCCCTCGTGGAGTTGATTCGAGGGATAGAGAATGACTTGCTCTCCAGCGGCAATTCCACCCAAGATCTCCGCTTCGGCTTGATTTCTATGACCGATCTGAACGGTACGTTGACTTGCGCGTCCCCTGTCCACGACAAAAACGCTCCAGCCATTACGATCGCGAAATGTTGCGCTTCCTGGGACTTTTAAGACTTCCGAAGCTTCCCAGGTCACGACACGCGCCTCCACGCGATACCCGTCTCCCAACCCGTCCGGCGGGTCAATGAAGTCTGCAATCACGTTAACGCGCTTTTCCTCTACGCCCAGAGCAGAGATTTTTGTAAATCCTGACGGCTCTACCAACCGCACCTTCGCCTGCAAAGGATAATTCCCGCCCCAGGCTTCCAGAAATACAGCTGCGCCGGGTCTGATGTTGACAGCATCGGTGGTCAGAACATCGGTGACGACCTCAATCTTCCCAGGGTCACCGAGTACCACGACAGGTGAACCTGCCTGGACTATGCGCTCGCTTTTCTCAATGACTCGCAAGACCCGCCCTGCGACGGGTGAGCGCAAATCGATTATTTTGTGTCCCTGGACTTTAGTTTCGATCCCAACCAGACCCGCGCGCGCCACCTTCACCTCGGCAGCAGCTGCCACCACGCTGAATCGGGCTGCTCGTAGCTCTTCTGCACCTGTGATTTCCACATTTCTCGCTTCTTCCAGGGCTTGCGCGGAAATAACCCTTTCGCGTCCCAGTTGCTCTGCACGGTCGCGGTCCCGCCTGGCTTGTTCGTAATCGTGTCGAGCGTGCTCCGCTCGTGCATCCGCCTGGCGTTTCCCCGCCTCTGCGGTCTCGATACGTCCGAGGACCTCCTCGCGCTGTTGTTGATTTAGGGGAAGAGGCTGAATCCTGGCCACGATCTGGTTTTCCGAGACTGCATCTCCCTCTTCGAGATCAACCCGGAGCATTCGACCCGGAATGGGCGCCGCTATAACAAACCGGTCATGGGCTCGCGTTTCTCCATCCTCATCAATGGTCACGCGCATGGGGCCACGCGTGGCCTTCGCGACCTCTACGAGAACCGGTGTATGCCGCAACAGGATCCAGAGAAGCCCGGGAACCCCGAGCACAACGCCGATGATAAGAATTTTGCGACGCAATCGATTCCGTGCCACATTACTCTCTCGTCTTTAGAACTGCCACCAAGTCGAGACGACTAAGTCTCCGATAGAGCAAGACTCCGGTTCCTACAGAAGCCAGACCCACAATCAGTGCGGCAATAAAATATGTCTTTGCGTTAACCACCAGGGGCATGCGGTACAGGTCTGTCTGCATTGCCGTGGTCAGCACCGCGCAGAAACCGTAACCAATGAGAAATCCAAACGGGATCGACGCTAACACGAGGGTTGCCTGCTCTCCCAACAGCATGAAACTAATCTCACGCTGGCTAAAGCCGAGGACACGCAGTGAGGCTAGTTCGTGTCCGCGTTCGGAGAGCGCAACTCGCGCGCCATTGTAGACCATGCCGATGGCGATCACCGAAGCAAACAGATTGAGTGCAGTTGTAGAGATTCGCAGGCTCTCAGCAATCGTGCGATAGAAGCTCTCGATCATTGCCTTTCGCACGGCAACCCCCGCCACGGCCGGCGTTCGCTTCAATTCAGAATAAAGAGCGCCCAACTTCTCAGCGTCCACGGAGAGATATGCGCCCGAAATGGACGGGCCTTCGTGCAGCATGCGGTTCAGTGCGGAAATGTCCATGTAGGCTGAAAGCCCGATCATTTCATCCACCGTAGCGCTGACGGCGACCTGCCGTACCGGACGCTCGCCTTCCAGAATTTCCACCGTGATGTTCTCTCCCGGCCTGACTCCAAGCCCATGCGCGAGTTTGCTGGTGAGTAGTACGCCTTCCGGCGGAATGCGCGCTATGTCAAGATTCTGTCCTACTACCCGTCGAAGATCGGCATTGGCCTCGAGCCCCAAAAGCCCAATGCGTTGTGAGCGGTGCCCGAAGCGAAGGCGTGCGGGCACGATTCGGAATGGCTCCGAGCGCAGCACGCCCGTCAAGTGGTTGACATCGTAACTTGCTTGCTCCCCGTGAGGCTCAACCAGAGAAATTGTTACGTCATCTCGCTGAGCGGTCCGGAATTGTACCTGCACCAGATATTCGATGGCGTCGAAAAAGTAAAAGCCCACGATCAGAATCGCGACTGCGAACGACATCCCCAGAACCGTGAGAAAGGCTTTCCACGGTCTTCGTTCCAGGTTTCGCAAAATCATGCGAGTGGAGATGGATAGCAGCCGGGCAAATCCCAGACGTTCGGCAATCCCCTCTTTGAATTGGGGCGGAGATTCGGGGCGCATCGCTTCTGCCGGTGGCAGTGCAACAACGGTCCGAAGCGATAAGAGCGCACCCAGGCATGCAGCCAATGCGCTAATCATGATGCTCCAGACTATTAGACCCGTGCTGGCGACAAACTTCAGTTCGGGGAATCGGAAGAAATTCTGATACATCCGGGCCAGGCCCCTACCCAGCCAGACTCCCAGAGGTAAGCCGATGGAAGTCCCGACCGTCACGGCGACCAGAGCAAGTTTCAGATAGTGAAGGCCAACTGCTACATCCGAATAGCCGAACGCCTTCAACAAACCGATGTTGTTTCTCTGTGTGCTTACCAGTCGAGACAAGACCACATGAATGAGAAATGCAGCAATCCCCAAGAAAATGGAGGGCACGAATATTCCGGTAATGCGGTCCTGGGCTATTTCATCGGTCAGAAACCGATGCGAAATTTGATCTGCGCGGCCGTACGCTCCCAGACCGCCGTAGGGTTCCAATATCTTATCGAGCCTTCCTATAACCTCCGCTTCATTCGCACCTGGAGCCAGCGCGAGCGATATGTCATTGAAGCCACCCTCCATATTGAACAATGGTCCCAATGCCTCACGGCTCATCCAAAGGACACCGAACCTCTTGTTGTCCGGAAAGACCTCAGCGCCGCGGATCTCGTAGACGTATTCGGGCGACAAGGCGATGCCTACGACATGAAGACGTTCCCAGCGGCCATTGATGACTGCTGAAAGTGAAGAACCAACCTCAAGACCATTGGCGCTTGAAAAGGCTTCGCTAACCAGTACTTCGTCGGGACGCCCCGGCTCGATATATCGCCCCCGCCGCAGGAACAGATCATTCAGCATTGGCCCTGAGCGTTCAGGAATAGAGATCAAACGTCCGACCGCGGGCTCATTCAGCCCGGGAATATCCAGGTTGACCTCAACCACCACCCTGGTTTGGACTACTGCAACTCCTGGAATCGATTCAATCTCAGTTGCCAGACTGTTGGGTGCTCGCTTTAGCTGGGCAAAGACATCGGCAAAGTGGAAGCGCGCATATTGCTGTTGTTGTGCGCGCTCAACTGATTCGTAAGCGCCACGCATGGTCACATAAGTGGCGATACCTGAAGCTACGATCAGGGCCACCGTCACGACCTGGCCTCGCATATGCCAGAGATCGCGAAACAGTTTTCGATCTAAAGCGCTCAGTCGCATCTCACCATGCCAATTCCGCTGGCGAGACCCGCCGTTCATTCTTTTGGATTTCGGCGATCATCCCACTGCTGATGCGTATCACTCGATCCGCCATGGACGCGATTGCCGCGTTGTGCGTAATGACCACGGTGATTGTTTTCAGCTCCCGATTTACCTGGTCAAGAACTTCCAGAACGATCTTCCCGGTCGCATAGTCGAGGGCGCCCGTGGGTTCGTCGCAAAGGAGTACTTCCGGCCTCTTCACCACTGCCCGCGCGATGGCCACTCGCTGCTGTTCGCCGCCCGACATCTGTGCCGGGAAGTGATGCAATCGGTCGCCAAGCCCCACCATCCGCAAGCATTCCTCAGGATCAAGCGGATTCTCGGATATCTCGGAAACCAGCGCCGTATTTTCCAACGCCGTCAGACTGGGAATGAGATTGTAGAATTGAAAGACAAAACCCACGTGTTCACGCCGGAAGCGGGTGAGCTCTTCTCGTGTGGCGGCCGTTAGATTGTGATCTCGGTAGTGGACTTCGCCGCTGGTCGGCACATCGAGTCCTCCCAGGATGTTCAAGAGCGTGGATTTACCGCTTCCGGAGGGACCCAGCATCACCACGAATTCACCTGGTAACAAATCGAGTGTGATGCCGCGAAGCGCTTCGACCGTTACATCCCCCATGCGATAGATCTTGGTGATTTCGTGCATGTGGAAGACCGCATCGACAACTGCCGGACTTGGCTGCCTGATCATCGCGATGCCGATACTCCCTTGTCTCCTCCGAATTGTAACTACTGGGCGATTCCGCTCACAGTTTGCGGGGGCGCAGAGCACTGTTCCTCGATCGGTTGTCCCGGCTTGTACTCGAGTTTCTTGGGAGGTTGGCATCCTTCCTGTCGCGTGATCTTGAGGCTGGACTTGTTCAATTCTTCCTTTTCGCGCTCTCTGCGATTGGAGCCAACTCCTTCTTCATCTGTTCGAAAGTAGAAGTCTGAACCATCATCTCCGGCTAGTCAGGCAGGAACATGATCTCTCGCCGGGTGTCTACCATCCTCTCGTAGAAGGGAGGATGCGTCCGGAACCAACTCGCACGATTCACGTAGCCCTCACGTGTGGCTACTTTGTCAAAGAACCTGATGAAACCGCCTGGATCATAACCGGTGTTCCAGGCATATTGCACGCCCAGCTGGTTAGCCTCAAGTTGGAATCACGGCTTACTCTCAGAAGCTCCAAATTGAGGACCGATCCGAGACCGCAGAAGCCATACTGCAAATGCGTAGTAAGTACCAATGCTCGCAACGCCGCAGTCAAAATCATAGCCGTAATCTGAGCTGCCTGATAAAAAATCCCGGCAATCGTGGCCCGCTTCATCAGCTTGTTAGCACGGCGCGCGGCATCATGTGCCATTTCATGCGCGATGACTCCAGCCAGTTCCGATTCGTCTTCGGCGGCTTCGAGCATGGGAGGGTGGAACTGTGCCTGAGCGTGGGAGGAAACACATGCTTGCTGATACCAGCAAGTTTCGCCAATCTCTTTCACCTACGTAACCGCAGGCTGGAATTCTTTGCTTGCCTCCAAGGTCATATCGCGCATCCCGAACTCGATGCCGATCTTCTTGAGGAAGTCATGGGGTGGCGCGCCACCGGCAAAGATCCACACGAAATCATTGCCGATTTCCTGGACTGAACCGTTGACCTCCAGGGTGACAGCCTCGGGCTTGAACTCTACCGGATTCGAGTTAAACAGCACTTTGACCTTGCCACTGCGCATACAATCTTGGATACGTTTCGCATTGCGTTCCTTGAGACGGATGAAGCTTTCTTTTCGATAGGAAAGCGTGACCTGGTTGCCCTGCTGGTGGGCCAGGCCCATGGCTGCTTCAACGGCGCTGTCGCCTCCCCCTACGACAAGAATTCTCTTATTAATGTAGTGATCCGCCTCGATCAGACGGTACATCACCTTGGGCAGTTCCTCGCCTCTCACACCGAGTTTTCGCGGAGTTCCGTTTCGTCCCAGGGCCAGAATCACGGCGCGCGCGCGATATTGAGCGTTAGGAGTCATGACGGTGAAGATGCCGTCCGCGCCCTTCCTGATGTCATCTACCTTCTCCCCGGTGACCGCATTGAAGTCGGAGCGGTTTAGAACCATGTCCCAAAATGCAAGAAGGTTTTCCTTTGACAGTTCTGTCTTCTTGAACTTTCCATACATGGGAAATTCGACCGGGCTGGTCATCACAAGCTTCTGGCGCGGGAATTTGGCGACCGTTCCTCCGATCTCATCGCGCTCCAGGGTGAGGTAGTTGAGTTTGTTTTCGATGGCGCGCAAAGAGGCGCTGATTCCGCCGGGCCCGGCACCGACTATCAACACGTCGTACACGCCGGGAGTTGTCTGAGCTGCGGGCCTTCCTTTGATCCGGTTCGTAATGGTATCGACACAATCTCGTCCCTGGTTCACGGCATTCTTAATCAGAGCCAGGCCGCCAAGTTCGCCGACGATAAAGAGGTTTGGGATGCTGGTCTCGTACTCGGGCGTGAGGTAGGGCATGTCAGCGCCCATGCTCGGAGTCGCCATCACCATGGTGATGGCACCCACCGGGCAGGCTTCGGCACAGAGGCTGTGACCGATGCATTTGTGTCCATTCACAATGACGGCCTTGCCCGCCAACATGGCGAGTACGTCGCCCTCGGGGCAGACGGAGGTACAAGTGCCGCAGCCGATGCAAGAGTTTGCGTCGATATGCGGATGCTGGCCCTTGGGACCTTCGGAATACAACTGTCCCTTTGCCGCCGCCTCACGAGCGCGCGACTCCCTCTTCTTCAGGCTCTTCAAATAGCCGAGAACGAAAAGCCCGGTGACGGCCGCGGCAATGAGGAAGGCGAAGAGTGAATCCATTATTAGATTGTCCTTAAAAGAAGCCCATCATCATGACCACGACAATGTGAATGATTGCCAGCAGAGCGAAAGAATAGCTGAACGGTTTATGCACCACATGCCACAGGTGAAATACCTGCTGCGAGCGGGATAGAAACAGGATGCGCTTCGCCGTGGCCGCCTCGGCTCGGGCGGTGGAGACCGCTCTCTCCAGGGCAGCGTGGCGGGTGCGCAGGAATCCACCTAGCGTGGTGAACCGTTCGCTGAGGGCCAGTGCCCGCCGGCGCAATTTGGCGATGCGGAAGGCACGGCCGACATCGAGCACCATCATGTATCCGAGCGCAAAGACGATAGACATCTCCTGCACCCGCTCCGGGCTGGGCAGGCGCAGCAACAATCTCAGGTCCTCCTCCGGCAGCAGCCTCTGCTGCTTCAATTGTTCGGCCAGCCCGGTCTGGACATCCTGCAATTCTTTCGCCGACATTTCCGCCGAGTTCAGGCGCCGCGGAATCTGGGCATAGAGATATCTTCCGATGACGCCGCTTAGTGAGACCGCAACCATGATCCAGAAAGCCATGCCGGCGAATCCACGGAACTTGAAGGCGGAGTGCAGGGCGATGATGAACGGTGCGGTCAGTCCGAGCAGCACGTGGATATCCAGCCAATGTTTGGAGCTGCCTTGCCGGGACAGCCAGGGCCATTTCTTGCGCAGTGGATAGACAAAAATGGCGAGAAACATGGTCAGCCCCATGAAGCCAAGTTTTATCCCGATCGCGCCGCTGGGCCGCAAGAGGTGGTGCTTGGGCGAAAAAGGCCGGTCCGCCGAACCGAGTGTGTAGTAGTCGAAGCCGTAAACGGCCAGGCCGACGATTATGGCGATGGCGAGTACATAGCCACAGACGAGGCGAATGCGGTGTGCCCTCTCCCCACTGCGGGCCGGCATGGTAGCGGTTGCGACGGCGGCGTTAGCGCTCATTTGTTTGCGACCTGTTCCTCGGTATCAACTGAGAATCTCTTGTAATCGGTGAAGCGATGGGTGTTACGCCAATGTTGGCGTGGTGTTTCCACTTCCACCGTGGCCTGCGACGGAAACCAGTAGGTCTCCTTCATACCGCGAAATGGAACCGGCGCGTATTCAACTTCCGAGCGCAGGGTTTTCAGGCCGACATCCTGCATGGAGTCTCCGATTTGGGCGACGATCTTAGTGATCACTGCTGTTTGCGGATCAACCCACGCCGTGCCCGAGACTTCAAGCGGGTACTCCTTCCCGCGTAGTGCCAGGGCCGCGATCGAACGAGTCCCGCGAACATGCTGGAAGGAGATTTTGCTGAGGAGATGGCCGCCCACCAACTCGTCTCCCTGGGCGGTGAAACGAAAACTCCCGGCATAGTAAGGATGAAAGACCAGAAACAGCGTAGCAAAGCCGTTGGTCACCAGCAGGGAAGTGTTCTTCTTGTCCACCTTTGCTTCATGCACTGCCAGGCGGGATTCGTCCAGGCTTAACTCCCCGCCAGTGTTGGTGAGAATCACCAGATAATCGTAGGTGGATTCTTCTTTGAGTTCGACCTTGTCCTCTTTGCCCAACTTTTCCTGGGTGACCTTTTCGGTGCACTTTACCTCCGAGAACTGGCCCAGAAACTTCGAAACCTGCTCGCCGGTGCGGTTCAGCAGGTCATCCGGATCATGGCCGGCTGCGACGGCAGGATGGACTGCCAGGCATACCAGCAGAAGTACGACGATTCCCGCTCCACCCGGCCGCTT
>DATGYF010000669.1:0-2368 GCA_035298145.1 Terriglobales bacterium
TCCCTAAACTTCCTGGCAGGAATACTAGTGCGGCTAACAGCGCAATAACGAGCCGGGTTTGAAACATGCGAACCTCCTGAATTGCAAGATGAAGAGTGAACTGAAGACAGAGATTGGTCACTAGTACTATGACCGCATAGATAGTAATACAGGTTGATACTTGTTGGAACAGGTGTCCGGGCTTATAGCTGGGGCATGAGGGAACGATTTGGGGTTCGGTTGTCCAAGCAGGAACGGCAGGAGTTAGGACGCTTGCTGCAGAGCGGTTTGCAGCCCGTGCGGACGGTGCTGCGAGCTTTGGCCCTGCGGCAGCTGGCCGAGGGTCAACCCATCCGCCGAGTAGCGAAGAATGTGGCCTTAACCCCGAAGACGGTGTGGCTGACCAGCCAGCGCTATCGGCAAGGCGGATTGAAGCGGGCTCTCTACGAGCGGCCACGGCCGGGAAAAGCGGTCTTGCTGGATGCCCAGCATCGGCAGCGCATCGTGGCGCTCGCCTGTGGCCCACCGCCGGAAGGCCGCTCGCGCTGGACGGTACGCCTGCTGACCGAAGAAGTGGTGAAACGCAAACTGGTTCCGCGAGTGGGACGGGAAACCATCCGGGTCTTGCTGGAAAGCCACGACCTGAAGCCGTGGCGGGAAAAAAATGTGGTGCGTGGCGGAACTGGATGAGGAATATATCCGGCGCATGGAGGACATCTTGGCCGTGTACGAAAAGCCGCTGAGCGAGCGGGAACCGGTGGTTTGTGTGGACGAGAAACCGGTGGTGCTCCACCAAGAGATTCGTCCTCCCTTGGCCATGCGTCCGGGACGAATCGCGCGGCGCGACGGCGAATACCAGCGTGGCGGCACCGCCAACGTGTTTTGCGGGGTGCAGCCAAAAGCAGGACGGTACTTCCCCAAGGTGACGGCCCACCGCTCTTCGCCGGAGTTTGCCGACTACCTGCTGGAGGTCGCGATCCGTTACCCCGAGGCGGACACCATCCATTTGGTGCTGGACAATCTAAGTTCGCATACCCGCAAGGCGGTGGTGGAACGCTTTGGGGAGGAGGCCGGAGGCTGGCTGTGGGATCGTTTTAAGGTGCACTACACCCCCAAGCACGGCAGTTGGCTGAATCAGGCCGAGATCGCGATCAGTCTGTTTTCGCGGCAATGCCTGAGCCAGCGCCGGATCGGAGACCAGCCCTCTCTACGGAAAGAAACGCAGGCATGGAGCCGTCGTATGAATCGTCATCGTGTCCCGATCCAATGGCAGTTTACTCGCAAGAAGGCTCGGACCACCTTTGACTACACAATCACGCGGTCACGGTACTAGGCCAATAAACACTTGCCTGTCCCGTCGCGCCCAGTTCCTGAGCCAGTTCCGGCGGGATGTAGAGCCCTGGCGGAATCGCAAGGCTCGATTTAACGTGGCGACTTGACTGGATTTCGGTCACTCACAGAAAGCCTAAAGGCAGGCTTTGCGGGCTGTCTGTGATGGCAGTCACCGCTGCATGTGAGGCCCTGGCCATGGCGATACCGCCCTGCGCTTCTACAGAGGGCCTGCGTAACTGCCTCGCCCCGCTATTTCTGGCAGTGTGCGGGGAGCACGGCCCGGGATCACTGGTGCAATGGACAGTTAACCCACTGTCAGAGGTTTCCACTACCCCTCATAGTCTTGCAGTATCTTCGGTGGCGAAGTTTTGTTGTGATGAGGAACATGGCCCCTCCTCTCCGTATCCTGCTTGTGGAGGATTTTCAGCCCTTTCGACGATTTGTCTGTTCCACCCTGCAGGCGGTGCCGGGACTGCAAATGGTTGGCGAAGTATCAGACGGCCTGGAAGCCACCCGGCAAGCGAAACGATTGCAGCCGGACCTGATTCTGCTCGACATCGGGCTTCCTACACTGAATGGAATCGAGGCCGCTCGACGAATCCACAAGCTTGTTCCCGAATGCAAAATACTCTTTCTGAGCCAAGAATCGTCCGCTGATGTGGTGCAAGAAGCCTTCGACTCGGGAGCACAGGGCGACGTGGTTAAGACACACGCTGGAAGCGAACTGCTACCTGCTTTGGAGGCGGTTCTTGAGGGCAGGCAGTTTGTTAGTGGCGGATTGACGGGTCTCAAGTTCCTCCCCGAACGCGCAAACTCAACGGCCTCGGCCACGACGAAACTAGGCGTCAAGCAGGCCAACGAACTCATCCCATGGGCCACGATTTCGACCAAGGAATTAAACATATCCACGCCCCGAACAACTTTGAGGGCATTCTACTGGAACTCAAAGCTGCGGGGGTTCAAGATTCGGTGACCTGGCGATGGTGCTGGCAAGCTAGGGCCGCGCTTTCCCCCCGGAATTGCGACGGCCCAAGCATTAGCGTTCAGCCCCACAAAT
>DATGYF010000670.1:0-2270 GCA_035298145.1 Terriglobales bacterium
GGTCGATCTCCAGACCGGCAAGGCCAGCGGAGTGCACTTCATCGATTCCGAGACCATGAAGGACTACAACGTGCGCGCCAAGGTAGTGGTTGTCGCAGCTTCGACGCTCGAATCCGCCCGCCTTCTGCTGCTCTCGAAGTCTCAGCTCTATCCCAACGGGCTGGCCAACTCCAGCGGCCACGTG
Organism: Terriglobales bacterium; assembly: GCA_035298145.1. Classification (GTDB taxonomy): domain Bacteria; phylum Acidobacteriota; class Terriglobia; order Terriglobales; family Acidobacteriaceae; genus JAIQFF01. Next base: position 185 of record DATGYF010000670.1, read on the forward strand.
GGCCACAATTTCTGCGAGCATATTATGGGACCCGGCGTCACCGGCCAGGCGAAGAATCTCGTGGGCAAGCCGCCCACATTGGATGACGGCCGCCCGGGAGGCTTTTACCTGACCAGGTTTCGCAATCTTACCGAGAAGCATCCCAAATTCATCCGCGGCTATGGATTTGAAGGTGGAAGCGGCGCGCGGATGTTTCCCCAGGGCACGGACGCGCACGGCTTCGGCGCGTCATTTAAAGAGGAGGTTCGCCAGAACCAGGGTTCGTATATCGGCATGGGCGCGTTCGGTGAAGTGCTGGCGCGCTACGAAAACTTTGTCGATCTCGATCCCGTAGTGAAAGACAAGTGGGGTGTCCCCGCTTTACGCTTCCACTACAAGTTCGGCGACAACGAACACCGCATGGCGGAAGACATGAAGGAAACCGCCCAGGAGATGTTCGAGGCCGCTGGCTTCAAGATCATGCATGTGAGTGACCGCGTGCTGACTGAAGGCTGGTCCATCCATGAAATGGGCACCGCGCGCATGGGTAACGACCCGAAAACCTCTGTGCTGAATCAATTTGAGCAGTCCCATGATGTCAAAAACCTGTTCGTGGTGGATGGCAGCGCTTTCGTAAATGCCAGCTGCCAGAATCCCACCTGGACCATCATGGCGTTGTGCTGGCGCTCCTGCGACTATCTCGCCGACGAACTCGGCAAAGGCAATCTGTAGGGAGAGGCAATGTCGAACAACCCAATCAATCTGAAACAGGACCGTCGGCAGTGGCTGAAAACCTCCGCCGCCGTGCTCGGCGCATCACTCCTGCCATTGCCGGCCGTGGCTGCGGAAGCGTCGCAGGCGAAAACCACGCCGGCCACGCCGCAAACCAAGCCCGCCGGCGAGGCGTCTGCTACGCGCTTTTTCACCCCCGCACATCGCACGCTGGTCGAAGAGTTGTCGGAGACTATAATTCCCGCCGACAGCCACTCCGGCGGCGCGAAGGCCGCCAAGGTTGTGGACTACATCGAGCAGAAACTGCGCGAGAGCACCGATGACAACCGGAAATCAACCTGGCAGGAAGGTCTTCGCCTGGTCGATCTCATGAGCCGGCACTATCACGGAAAATCCTTTGTCGATTCCAGTTCGGACGAGAGAATCGCGATTCTGACTGTACTTTCGGACAACGATCAGATGACCGACCTTCCCGAAGTCCGTTTTTTTCGCGAACTGAAACACCTTACAGTTCGCGGCTATTACACATCCAAGATCGGCATTCACGACGAACTGGAGTACAAGGGCAATCGGCTTCTGTTGGAATTTGCCGGCTGCGATGATCCCGCGCCCAAGTCATCATAATCGCGTGCCTACATAGTCACAGGAGGTCCAATGAAATCAGCGCTCCTGCGCCCGTTCCTCGGCTTGCTTCTGGCGGCCTGTTTGACTGTTGCCTTCCCATGTGCCGCATCCGGAGAGAAGCCGGACAGTGAGGGCTGGGTGCCTCTGTTCAATGGCAAAAACCTGGACGGCTGGTATTCCTATCTGGATTCGAGTGGCAAGAACAAGGACCCGAATGGCGTTTTCAAAGTAGAGAATGGCATGATTCACATCCTGGACGTTCCTATGTCCGGTGGAAAATCGGACAATGGCTACCTCGCGACGAACCAGGAATTCTCCAACGTTCGCATTCACGTCGAGTACAAGTGGGGAACAAAACGTGCCTCGGAGGGCAAAAGGAATAGCGGCCTGCTCTATCTCGCAGTGGGCGCTGACCGGATCTATCCGACATCCCTGGAGTGCCAGATTGAGGAAACCGACGTCGGAGATCTCTGGATTGTCAACGGCGCATCGGTGACTGCTTTCTTCGTTGCTCCCTCCTTTCCCATGTATGACGACGATATGCAGGCCGGCACTCGAGTCCGCAGCGCGCCCGGCGACTCGCTGCGCGTGCTGAAGTCCGGGGACTTCGAGAACCGCGACGGCTGGAACAGCGTGGATGTGATTCTGCAGGGAGATCAAACCACGCACCTGGTAAACGGCCGGATCGTAAACCGCGCTCATGACATCCAGCAACCCGACCCGGCCAATCCTTCCCGGATGGTCCCGCTGA
>DATGYF010000671.1:0-3004 GCA_035298145.1 Terriglobales bacterium
ACTGGAAGACTTGCCCCGGCTGCCCTACACCGACAAAGTGGTGAAGGAATCCATGCGACTGTATCCGCCGGCCTGGAGTCTGGCCCGCACCGTCACGAAAGAAGTGGAACTCGGCGGCTACCGCCTTCCCGTGGGAGCGAATGTGGTCATGAGCCAGTGGATCCTGCACCGCGATCCCCGCTTCTTTGAACAGCCCGAACAATTCAATCCCGACCGCTGGACCGCGGAGGCCGCCCAGCGTCTCCCCCGCTTCGCCTACTTCCCTTTTGGAGGCGGCCCGCGTCTGTGCATCGGGGCCTCTTTCGCGATGATGGAGGCGAACCTGCTCCTGGCGGCGATTGCGCAGCGCTTTCAGTTGCGGCTGGCTCCCGGGCATTCTGTAGCCGCGCTGCCCAGCATTACCCTGCGGCCTCGTTACGGAATGCGTATGACGCTATCGAGATAACCCCAAAGAAAAAGAAATGGAGGACGGGCGTCCCGCTCGTCGCCCGCCCGTCGTGCAGAGTCCGATACCAGACGGGCGGGACGCTCGTCCTCCATCATCCTGGCCAAACCAAAACCAGAGTAACCAGCGAATGAATTGACGTAGGGGCGCAACCGTTGGAAGATGGCGAGTCAGCTCAAATCTGCCACGGGGGCGTATGCGGATCAAGTTCTGGGGCGTCCGCGGATCGACGCCGACTCCCCAGCCCGACAACCTGCGCTACGGAGGCAACACCTCCTGCGTCGAAGTGCGCCTGGGCGACAATCTCTACGTCTTCGACTGTGGTACCGGACTTCGCGCACTGGGCCAGCAACTCCAGCGCGACTCGGGAGATAAGGCGATACGTGCACACATCTTTGTCTCCCATTTTCACTGGGACCACATTCAAGGCATCCCTTTTTTCGGTCCGCTCTACGAGAACCCGGAAAACTGTTTTTCTTTCCACTCCTCGAGCCGCACTCGCACTCTGAAACGGGTGATGGAAGAGCAGATGGCGGCGCCCTACTTCCCCGTTGATATGAGCGAGATGAAGGCGCAGCGCGGCTTCTACAACCTGGAACAGGGCCGGGTGCCGCTCGACGACGTCATGGTCGAAGCCATGTGGCTCAATCATCCCCAGGGCTGCATGGGCTACCGCCTCGAAACCAAAGAAGGCGTAGTGGTCTATGCCACCGACAACGAGCCCGGCGACCCGGTCTTCGATAAAAATGTGCGTAAGTTGGCCGCCGGCGCCGACGTGCTCATCTACGACGCGCAGTATCTTCCGGAAGAATACGAAGCCCGCAAGCGCGGCTGGGGACACAGCCACTGGCGCGAAGCCATCAACGTAGTGATGGAAAGCGGCGCCAAAGAACTTGTCCTCTTCCACCACGATCCCGATCACGACGATGCCTGCATCGATAAGGTCGTTGAGGAAGCGCGCAACCATTATGCGAAAGTGCGCGCGGCAGCAGAAGGCCTGGAAATAAAAATCTGAGACCTGTCACCCTGAGTGGAGTAGTTGCTTCGCTTCGCGAAGCAGCTAAGCAGTCGAAGGGCCCCAATAGGCTGATCACCGCCGGAAGCGACCACAAACCGCGTGGGGACAGCCGTCCCCGGCTGTCCGGCGGAGCAAGGCTCCGTTATTCTTCCCTCCCCTGATGGCAGGCTCGTGTTGAACACCCAAAATTCCATGGGGAGAGACCATGGCTCCCCCCACTCATTTCGCAAAGAACGCGCGAAATGAATGGGGTACCGTCGGCTTATATCTTTGATTCGCTACAGGAAAGCGGCCATTTGTTGGGCGGGACAACGGGGGCTGGTGTGGTAACTTGCCTCCCCGCGCCCCCCTGCATATACTTTGAACGTTTGCCCGCCTACTCCGGGATGTAGCACCCGGCGCCGGCCAGCATCTTACTGTCTGACCGCACCAACGGAGATCGCCATGGCTTTGAAGACCATTTCCCTGGAACAGGAAATCAATCCCTGGGAGGCGCAAGCCGCCCGTTTCGACTTTGCCGCCCATAAGTTGAACCTGGATGAAGGGATAATGAAGGTCCTCCGCTACCCCACCCGGGAGATCATCCTGCACATTCCAGTCATGATGGACAATGGCCGGCTCGAAGTCTTCACCGGTTTCCGGGTGCAGCACTCCATTGCCCGCGGTCCGGCCAAGGGCGGTTTGCGCTATTCCCCTGACGTCACGCTGGACGAAGTCCGCGCTCTGGCCAGCTGGATGACCTGGAAGTGTGCCGTGGTCAACATCCCTTTCGGCGGCGCCAAGGGCGGCGTGATTTGCGATCCCCACAAGATGTCCCAGGGCGAACTGGAGCGCATGACCCGCCGCTACACCGCGGAGCTGGTGGAGTTCATCGGGCCGGAGAAAGATGTGCCCGCGCCCGACATGAACACCAACGAACAGACCATGGCCTGGATGATGGACACTTATTCCATGCACATGCGCCAGACCGTGACCGCCGTGGTCACCGGCAAGCCCATCAATATTGGCGGATCCCGCGGCCGCCGCGAAGCCACTGGCCGCGGCATCATGATCGTGTGCGACGAGGCGGTCAAGAAGCTCCGGCTCAATCCCGAGTCCACACGCGTCATCGTGCAAGGCTTCGGCAACGTGGGATCGAATGCTGCCCGGCTTATGACGGAAGCCGGCTACAAAGTGATCGGAATCGTGGAAGTGGACGGCGGACTGGTCAACCGCGATGGAATCGATACCGAGGCGCTGTGGGAATACCGGCAGCGCAACGGCACCATCCACGGATTCCCTGGCGCCATGGCCGAGGATCCGGCTGAACTGTTGGTTTCGGAGTGCGAAATCCTCATCCCGGCAGCCACCGAGAACCAGATCACCAGCCGCAATGCCGACCGCATCAAGTGCAAGATTCTCGCCGAAGGCGCCAACGGTCCGACCACCGCCACCGCCGACGATATCCTGGCCGACAAGCGCGTCTTCGTGATTCCCGACATTCTGTGCAACGCCGGCGGCGTCACCACCTCTTACTTCGAGTGGGTGCAGGACCGCCAGGG
>DATGYF010000672.1:0-4006 GCA_035298145.1 Terriglobales bacterium
CTTGCCATCGCGCATGATTACTACCGCACACGGCTCAGCGTTTCCGTCTCGCGGCAGCGCGATCACCACGCACTCTTTCACTTCAGGCTGGCGGCGCAGGGCGGCTTCGAGGTCTTCGGGATAGATATTCATGCCGGCGGCAGTGACAATTACATCTTTCTTGCGTCCTTTGAAATACAGATTGCCTGCGGCGTCGAGCGCGCCTATGTCGCCGGTGCCGTACCAGCCTTCTTCGGACGTCATGGGCTGCAGTTCGTGCCCGCTCCAATATCCGGCGGCCACTCCGCTTCCGCGGACCAGGATTTCTCCGTCCGGGGCCAGTTTGACTTCGCGCCCGGCCAGTACTTTGCCAATCGATCCCTTGCCCAGCCGAAAGGGATGATTCACGCTGACGATCGATGTGGTCTCGGTGAGCCCGTAGCCCTGGATGGCGGCGTATCCCAGGCGTCCCCAGAACTCTTCGGTCACGCGGTCGAGTGCGGCTCCGCCGGAAATGAATGCCCAGAACTTCCATCCGAACCGGCGATGCACCCGCCGGAAGATCCACCAGCGATGGAGGAAATGCTTCCCTTCCGCCGTTTGAAAACGCTGCTGAAACTCCTGCAGGCGGCCTTCGCCCTCCAGATCACGCTCAATCTTTTCCTTCAGGGATTGCAGCATGCGCGGTACCGCCACCAGCACCGACACACGCTCGCGCCGGATGGTGTGAATGACTTCGCCCGGCTTGAGCGCATCCTGGAAGATCACCGTGCCCCCGAGGAGTTGCGGCAGAAATATTCCCAGGAATTGCCCAAACACGTGACTCAATGGCAGCAGGTTCAGGAAGCGAACCGGATGCACCCAGCGCTCGTACTTCAAATATTTCTCGATTTCGGCTTCGAGGGGAGCGATGTTGCCCAGCACATTGCCATGCGTGATCACCACGCCTTTTGGTTCAGCGGTAGTTCCGGAGGTAAAAATAATTTCCAGGACATCCGCGGGCCCGAGTACCGCGCCGTCGTAAGGTGCAGAGACGTAAACCGACAATGCATCGTGCAAGTCTTCAAAAATCAAAAATGGGATTGAAGGCGGAACATGCTTTTGGGAACACACCATCAGCCTTCCATCCACCTGCTGATAAACGCGCTGGGCAAAGTCGGCGGCGCCGGCATCATCGATAGGCACTACGATCACGCCACGCAGGGCGCAACCAAAAAATGCGGCCACCCACTCGGCCGAGTTTGGCCCCCACAGCAGGACGCGCTCGCCCTTACCTATTCCGCGTTCTTCCAGTTCGCGGGCAAAGCGGAAGGCAGTCTCGGCCACTTGCCGGTAGGTCCAGCGCACGGTCCGGTAGCCGCGATGCTGAAGGTAGGCACACTCCCGCCCTCTTCGCAGAAAATCTTCGAGGTATTCAACCACGGAGCGCCGTTCCATACCTGGGATGGTAGACCTTCCCGTGTCATCCTGAGCGAAGTGGCTGCTTCGCGCAGCGAAGCAGCCACGCAGTCGAAGGACCCCTATTGCACGCCGAACCGTATGTGACTACAGCTTCTGCAGCCACTCGAGCGCAACCCGGCAGCATCGTAGCCATAGGGGTCCTTCGACTCCGCATGGGATGACAGGATATTTTGGTCGAGAAGTTGACTTTCGATCAGGCTGACATACGCCGCGCATTTTTCGGACAGAAGTTGGACAACAGATTCAGAAACTCCGCCAGAAACGGCGCGGTGGGTTGATTGCGCAGGGTCACCGCGTACCATTGCCGCTTGAATCCGCGACCGTTCAGCGGCCGGATGGCAACCTTGCCCGCCTCCACCGCGGGGGCCACCGCCCATCGGGCCAGAAAGCCAACGCCTGTCCCCGCGCCAGCCAGCTCTACGATCGCTTCCGTGAGCGGGACTTCGATCACCCGCTGCGCCTCCACGCCGGCCGGCTTCAGCAGCTTATTAATCAGCGTGCTCTCTTCCCGTGGAGGGTAGATCAGAATCGTTTCCGTCTCCAGGTCCCTGGGCCGCACCACGCTCGCAGACGCGAGGCGGTGTTTTGGGGACATCACCAGAACGAGCTCGTCTTCGAACATGGGCGTGATCCGGAGACTTTTGTTGCGCGGCGGACAACTGATGATCGCGACGTCCAGTTTGCCCTCAAGCAATGCGGCTGCTGGATTCGAGGTCGCGCTGGCGACGATGTTCACTTCGACTCTCGAAAACTTGCCGTGAAACTTCTGTAGCACCGGCGGCAGCCAGTGATAGCAGGTATAGCATTCGGTGCTCAGGCGGACCTCACCGCGCGCGCCGCCATTGAGTCCCTCGATCTGGACCTCGGTATCGCTGAGCTCGCTCAGGACCCGGCGCGCACATGCAATCAGGCGCTCGCCCGCGGGAGTGAGGACCATTTTCCTTCCCAGCCGGAGAAACAGGGCGGTGCCCAGTTTTTCTTCCGCATCGCGCAACTGGTGACTGAGGGCGGATTGCGTGAGGTGAAGGCGCTTTCCCGCCTCGGTGACGCTGCCTTCTTCGGCCACGGTCACCAGCAATTTGAGGTGGCGGACTTCCAGTTTCGGACTCATTTTCTGTATGAGTGTAGTTCATCGATTGAATGAAAACAAACAATAAATCTCATAGGTATTCCGTGGAGTCCAACCCTCACGAGCGCCGAAAACGGTTTGACGGCAAGAAGCGGATAGCCGCCAGATGCAAGGTGCCGCAGACTCGGCTTCGCCTTCAGCAGAATCCGCGCAAGCACGGTTTTTACGAACTAGACAAACAAGGGGAGAGTGTTATGAAAAACCTGGTTGGAAGCATCGTTACTTCACTTCTTCTGAGCATTTTGGCGCTGAGCTCTGTCGCTCAAGGGCAACGCAGCGAGCAGATCATTCAGGCAAACATCCCATTCGATTTTGCGGTGGGCAGCCGATTTTACCCGGCGGGCCACTACTCGCTGGTGCGCAGCCAGCCCTGGCAACTCGAGCTGCGGGATTCTGAAGGCCGCACCTTGGTGAACCTCCTGACTCAGTCTGTGCAAACCTCAACTGCCCCTGACCGGCCCAAGCTGGTGTTTTCGACCGAGGATCGCCGCCACGTGCTGACCCAGGTCTGGCAGGAGAACGACGCCATCGGCCAGCAAATTTTACAGTCAAAGTGGGGGAATGATGCTGTCCGCAAGCACTCCGGAGACGTCCAAACTGCAAAGGCCGGCAGTCCACGCTAGACACTTAACAACCGCGCCGCCCGGGAGGGCCCAATGGAAACCAGCACGAATGGAAGCAACGGACAATCGCAGGCGGCTGATCCGCATCTGCAGGAAGTCATCCGCTCCGCGGAACGGGAGCTTCACGAACTGCTCGAGCGGCGGGCGGAACTCATGAAGCGCATCGGCACCATCAAGCAGACTCTGGCCGGGCTGGCGAACATTTTCGGCGACGGAGTGCTCAGTGACCAGTTGCTCGGATTCCTCGATCGCAAATCAGCCAGCCGGCAGCCGGGCTTCACGCGCGCCTGTCGAGTGGTCCTCATGGACTCAAAGAGGCCTCTCGGCGCCCGGCTAGTCTGCCAGGCGCTGCAACAGAGGTTTCCGGAAGTGCTGGAACGCCACAAGGACCCAATCGCGTCGGTGACGACGGTTTTGAACCGGCTGGCGGACTACGGCGAGGTCCGCTGCTCGCTGGACCCGGGCGGGCGCCGGGCCTGGAAGTGGATTGCAGAGCCCGGGGACAGTGCGAACCTGCTGGGCGGAGACAGCGATTTCTTTTCGCAGCCGCAACAATAGGAAAATAAGATGGTGTGGGACCGGGTCTCTGACCCGGCCCCACACAGTCTCTTTGGCCAGCTACTCTCGTCCCACTCCCAGCGCGTCAGCTACGCGGTTAATGTAGTTGAACCAGGAGGCGATCAACGTTATCTGCAGAATCGCCTTGTCGTCGAAGCCGGCGGCACGCAGCCGCTCATGATCGTCTTTCCAGATTTTGGTCGCATCTTTGGTGATCTTCACTACGTAGTCGAGCATGACCCGCTCCTGGGCAGTG